>JAEEWY010000108.1 GCA_016291275.1 Methanobrevibacter sp.
AAAAAAAGGGGAGACACAATGTGAAAAATAATAAAAAATAGATGTAAAATTTGATTTAATTTAATTGAATATATGATTAATTAAAATGATGTTTTTAACAAAAACTATTAAAAATATTTATCATAAAATTTGTTAAAAAGAAGAGAACTGAAAACCATCATTAATGTAATGTATTTAGCTACATGATGTGTTAAAAATAGTAAAAAATATGTAAAAAATAATAAAAAATAAAAAAGTTGAAACTTCATTAAGAAGTCTCAAAAAGATATCAAGAAATAAATATTGAGATAGATTAAAGAAATAATTTAAAATTATTCTACAATATATTTCTTTAAGTCTTCAGCTTTATCGGTTTTCTCCCATGGAAGACCTTCAATACCGAAGTGACCGTATTTAGCGGTTTGCTTGTATTTGGTAGATCTTAAGTTCAAGGTTTCGATGATTCCATCAGGAGTTAACCTAAAGTTTTCACGAACAATCTCATCAAAGGATTTGCTGGTCTTTACTTCAGTTCCATAAGTATCAACCATAACGGAAGTTGGCTCAGCAACTCCAATAGCATAGGAGATTTGGATTTCACATTTTTCAGCAAGTCCACTTGCTACAATGTTCTTTGCAATGTATCTTGCCATGTAACATGCACTTCTATCCACTTTAGTGCAGTCCTTACCTGAAAATGCTCCACCACCGTGTCTTGCATATCCTCCGTAAGTGTCTACAATAATCTTACGACCGGTTAATCCTGCATCACCATGAGGACCTCCGATTTCAAAAACACCAGTTGGATTGATGTGCTCTTTGGTGTTTTCAGTCATCAATTCCTGTGGAATAACTGCTTTAAAGAGCTTTTCACGAATATCTGCTTTGAGCTGTTCTTGATTATGAGACATTGTCTCATCATGTTGGGTTGAAAGAACAATTGCATCCAATGAAAGAACATTTCCATCCTTATCGTAGTTTACAGATACTTGTGCTTTACCATCAGGTCTTAAATATGGAATTTCACCAGTTTCTCGGAGTTCTGTTAATTTATTTGTAAGCTTACGTGCCAAATCAATTGGGAATGGCATTAATGAATCAGTTTCATTAGTTGCATAACCGAACATCATACCTTGATCTCCAGCTCCGCTTTCTTCACCTTCACGGTCTACACCTTGCTTGATGTCTGGAGATTGAGCATGAAGCAAACTGACAACTTCACAGTTATGACCATCAAATTTCAATTCAGGATTGTCATATCCTATTTCAATGATAGTGTCCCTAATGATTCTTTCAATATCTTCTCTAGTAATGTTGGCATCTGCGGTAACTTCACCGAATACCAAACAGAAATCAGTTGTAACACAAGTTTCACATGCAACATGAGCATGAGGATCCTGTTCCATGAATGCATCTAAAATAGCATCAGAAATGATGTCTGCAACTTTATCAGGATGCCCTTGGGTTACTGATTCAGATGTGAATGTTTTATATACTTCACTCATTTTTTCACCAAAATAATTTAATTAATATAAAGTTTTTAAATAAAGAATTTTTTATCTTTTATTATTTTTCTATTTTATATATATTAATATTTGTGTTTATTTTATTATTAGTTAAAGATTATTTGGTACCATAAATCCTATCTCCAGCGTCACCAAGACCTGGAACGATGTATTTGTTTTCATTTAATCCCTTGTCTACAACTGCACAGTAAATTTGAACGTCAGGGTGATTGGTTTCAATGACCTTTATTCCTTCAGGTGCAGCAACAATGCATAAGAATTTGATTTGCTTTACGCCATCTTCCTTAAGTCTATCGATGGTTGCTGAAACGCTTCCACCAGTTGCAAGCATAGGATCTATAATCATAGCTATTCTGTTTTCAATATCTTCAGGCATCTTATAATAGTATTCAACAGGCTCAAAGGTTTCCTCATTACGGTAAAGACCAATATGGCCCACTTTAGCATTAGGAATCACATTGATGATTCCTTCAACCATACCCATACCTGCTCTTAAGATAGGAACAACAGCATAATTGTCCTCATTAAGCATACCTGTTTGCATTTTTTCAAGAGGGGTTTCAATTTCCACTTCCTCAAGTTTTGCATCTTTAGTAGCTTCATAGCATAAAAGAGTGGAAATTTCAGTTACAAGCTCTCTGAACTCTTTTGTACCTGTATTTACATCTCTTAAAATACCTAATTTATGTGTTATTAATGGATGATTCAAAACAATTTCATTCATATTATATCTCCATGATTTTTAGATAGTTGAATTTATATTAATATTATTTATGACTTAAATAAGTTAAATAGATTATTATTTGAATTTGTAAAAAAGGAGTAATTAAGATAAATTAAAAAAATTTAAAAAAAAATTGGAAAGGATAGTTTAAAACAAAAAAAGACAATAAAATTTATAAAAATAAATTTAACAGCCGATTTGATATAATTCAAACCCTAAACTTTCTATTTTCTTATCATAGATGTTTCTTCCATCAAAGATAATCTTCTGATTCAATTTATCTTCAAGCAATGCAAAATCAGGATATCTGAACTCTTTCCATTCAGTGATTAAAACAAGCCCATCAGAATCATCTAAAGCATCATATCTGTTTCCAACAAACTCAATTGAACTTAAATAATCCTCACCAATGGCTTTTTTAAATTTATCGCTTGCTTGAGGATCATATGCTTTAATTTTTGCTCCTCGTCTAATAAGTTCTGAAACAACAACAATTGATGTGGCTTCACGGACATCATCAGTGCCTGGCTTGAATGATAGGCCCCAAACGCTTAAAGTGATGCCAGATAAATCATCACCAAACCTGTCAACAATCTTATTTACCAGAACCATCTTCTGATCATCATTGACCTTTTCCACATCGGACAAAATCCTTGGGAAATATCCATATGCCTTGGAAGTGTTGATTAAAGCTTGAACATCTTTAGTGAAACAGCTTCCACCATAGCCACAACCTGCATAAATATAATCATATCCAATCCTACTGTCTGATCCTATGCCTAAGCGGACCTTTTGAACATTTGCACCAGTTGCTTCACAAACATTTGCTATCTCATTCATAAAAGAGATTTTGGTTGCAAGCATTGCATTGGCAACATATTTGGTCATTTCAGCTGATTTGATGTCCATTAAGATAAACCTGTCATGATTAAGCACAAAAGAATGGTACAATTCCTTTAATGTCTCAAATACATCTTCATCTTCAGCACCAATAATTATGCGGTCAGGATGCAAGCAATCCTCAATGGCCCTACCTTGCTTTAAAAACTCTGGATTAGATGCCACTTTGATTTCAATAGATGAATAATTTTCCTTAAGTATCCTCTCAATATGTTCCTTAACCTTAAGGCAAGTGCCGATAGGAGCAGTTGACTTTAAAACAATCAATGAATCTTGACTAATATTATTTGCAATATCTGATGAAACAGAGAAGATATCGTCTAGATTAGCGCTTCCATCTTCATCCATTGGAGTTCCAACAGCTATGAAAACAATATTGGAATCGTCTAAAGCCTCTTTAATGTCTGTAGTGAAAATCAAGTCCCCTTTTTCTTGGGAACTTATGACTAAAGTGTCTAGATTAGGTTCATAAATAGGCAGTATTCCCTTTTTAAGACCTTTTATCTTGTCTTCCACAACATCTACACAATAAACCTTATTTCCCATTTTAGAAAAGCAGGTACCAGTTACAAGTCCAACATAACCTGTTCCAATAACAGTAATATGCATTGAATCACCTATTAAAAAAAAATCAAAATTAAAATAAAAATTTTTATTACATTGATACAATATTATATTCTTTTTTTAAAACTATAAAATTTTTATGATTAATCTAAACTATCAAGTAAATAAAATGTTAAAAAAATGATTTTTAAAAAATTGTTAAAAATAGATTCAAAAAAGAAAGAAAAAAGCTAAAAAAATAAAAAATAAAAATTATAAAATAAAAAAAATTAAAGAAGAAGTCTTAAGCATAAAAAACTTCATCTAAAAGGAATTGTGCAAATGCATTTCCATACTGACCATATGTGAATTTTGAGAAATGCAAGTTATCTGTAGAAACATAAGGGCATGTTTGCTGATTTACAATTTCATAATCCCTTGTATTGAAATTATAACAGCTTAAATACTCGCTTTCATTCCATTTGCTTAACTGATTATCCAATTCCCTTTGATAGTCAGTTAATGTCAACCCTATCTTGTTTGGAGTGGTATCTCTATTAGTAAGCTGTTTATAATTATAAGTTCTGTCAGAGTAATATAGGTCTACAAATACCACTTTAATCGGATCTTTACCTTCAGCTACACGTTTTTGACTTGCTTCTTCAATTTTTCCTAGAATATAATTTAAAGCACCATTGAATGTGGAATTATCTGTACTGTTCTCTTTTCCTAAAACAGTATCGTCAAGATAATCATTTGTTCCTGCAGCCAAAACAACGATGTTATACTC
This sequence comes from Methanobrevibacter sp., assembly GCA_016291275.1. Taxonomy (GTDB): domain Archaea; phylum Methanobacteriota; class Methanobacteria; order Methanobacteriales; family Methanobacteriaceae; genus Methanobrevibacter. Next base: position 4,463 of record JAEEWY010000108.1, read on the forward strand.
ATCTATAGTAGTATTCTCTATTCCTTCACTGTTTGCTTTAGTGTTTAAATATTCACAATTAGCAGGATATCTTCCTTCGGAAATTGGTTCAACAACTTCCCGGGTAATACGGTATCTGTAATAATTTGAATTCTCTATATTAATAATGGTACCGTTTTCTTCATAATAACCTAAATCATGGTAGGTTGAACCAGGAATTGAAGGATTGTAGTAAACGCATCCAAGCAATTGAGCTACCCTATATGGAATAGAGAAAACATGTTGGGTTGCAGTTGAATCATAAGGTGAACCATGTGTAATACTGTCACCGAAATACAATATCCTCTGATTAGCAAAAGCTATAGGGTCAAAATTCTTAAGGGAGAATCCCTTATCGAAATCACTGAATACAGTCTCCCCATTCTTAGTGGAATAAGCTTGCACAGCATAATATGCATTCTTTTCAATTCCAGATACTGCCAATGATTGGATAGTGGAAGTTTTTGCAGTTACATTATCTATTAGTTCCCATGTGTCAGATTCCTCATCTTTTTTAAGAATCAAGTATCCTTCTGCATTTGGAACTTTACCCCATTTTAGAGTGGTTTCATTCAGTGTAACTATACTTGGGGATTCAAGATGGAAATCTCCATCAGGATAATAAAGACCATAACTTGTTTTTGTAACGGCATTCACTATCTTTTGAGTGCAAGCCCTAACTGTATAAAACAAGCTATTGTAACTTGGATCAATGAATACTGAAGCAGTCAATAAATTCTTTAAATCTGTTTTAGACTTATAATAGTAATCTACATAGCTGATAGATGGAGCATCGACTATAGCAAT
>JAEEWY010000109.1 GCA_016291275.1 Methanobrevibacter sp.
GGCAAGAACAATAAGCCAGTGATATATAGAACATTATCCTTAACGTGTCCGTCAAGCATTGCTAAAAATTCATTGGGATATGATTTTTTAGAATAGAACACTACAGAATCAATCACTCCCTGGTCTACACAGACCTTCTTGAACTGATTCCTCATATTCATTTTTGACACTAAATCTTCAAATCCCATAATATCACTTTAAATAATTAAAAATAGTCAGCATAATAATTGATTTTATAATTTTTCAAAGAAGTCTTGGCTAAAGATGTCCAATTCATAATCAACAAAGACTTCAGACCTTGTAGAAACTGTCTTTTCATTCTTTTTAGGATTGAATCCTTCGATTTCCCATGATTTCTTATAGACTCCAATTCCTCTTTTCTTCCAGGTTTCCACATCATTAAGGTTTATTCCTCTCTCAAATAGCATGTCATGGATTTCATTTGATTTCAAACCTTTTATCTTTTCATTAGCCTCTTCATTATCGTATTCTTTCTTAAGTGCCCAGATGCCATATCCATTGATGCAATTTCTCCAACATTCATCTTGTCTCCATTTGAAGTAGTCAGATATAGATGCATCATCGATTGGAATGATTCTTGAATCAAAGGATATAGGAAATACAATATTCCTTTCATTATCTGATAAGTTATCCAAATCAAATTCATTAGAATAATCGTTTAATAGATTATATGTAAAGGAACTTGAAGCAAGTGAAGCGAATACTGAATTCATCTTCTCAACTCTGCCAGAAAATGGAATCTCATCCAGAAGTATGCTGATTTCATCTGAAAATGCATAAATGAATTTAGGTGCAAACTGATTGAATATGTCGAGGCAAACATTTGTGATTATCTTATAGAAATTCTCATCATAAGGCTTTACAAGATCTAATGCTTTTGATAAACTATGAAACTTGCGTCCATCTAAACGTATGATTATATTTGAGTTCTTTGGAACTTTCATAGTTGAATAAATCTCATAATCCTTCATCTAATCACCTAAATTCTATAGATTTCTAATCAAAATTCTATTAAATATAAATTAAATTATGTTCCTACAGAGAAACATTCTCCGAAACTTTTCAAGAGCTTAATAGCTGAAAATGCAGCTAACATGCTTGTTTTTGGGTTTGCAGCAAATGGGTAGTTTTCAGAACTTGTCCTGAATTCACCGAAGTCACCTTTCACTACAACCTCATGGACATTCCTGTCCACTTTTGGATCCACTATTATCTTTACATCAATATCCATATTGCAGGCAATGCTTAATGATGCCGCTACATTGATGTTCACTGGGAATTTCTCAACAGCTTCTGAAGCTTTTCCTTCAAATAGGACTTCTTCCTCTTCAACTTCCCTTCCTAATGATTTAGGTGCCTTTCTTGTAGTCAATGAAGCTTCTGTAATCTTACCTATGGATGCTGCCTTAATACCATCCAAACCAACTATAGCCCCAGAAGGAGCATATACTTTAGCATTATGCTCTTCAGCGGTTTTTCTGACCTTGTTTCTGAATTCTCTATCCATCAATGCACCTACACTCATCACCATCAGATCAATGCCTCTTTCAAGGATATCCAATGCAATGACCTTTAAAGCGATTGGGGAAGCGGATTCCAAAATCAAATCAACATCATCCAGCATGTCCTCTAATCTTAAAACAGCAACACCATTTGCAATCTGTGCAAGATTTTCCGCTCTTTCTATGTCTGTGTCATAGAAATATTTTATTTGTATTCCACTATCGGATATGAATTCATTCACTATAGTGTTAGCTATAGCTCCACATCCTACAATACCTACTATCATCAGTTCACCTCAAATAATGAAAAATTGAAAATTTTTTTATAATCATAATATTAATTAAGAATAAATTTTCCTTAATTATAATTATTCTTTATTAAATAAAAAACTATCCTATTGAATATAGTTAAGTGTTTGAATTTTGATTTCCAATAAAAATTAAAAAAATGTAAACCATTTCTTATAAATTGTTAATAACATTGATAATAACAAGAAAAATGATGAAATTTGCTTCATGAAAAAAATTGAAAAAAAGAGAAAATAAATTAAATATGTTAATTAATCTGAAACTACATTTAGAAAAAATAGGCTAGTAATCAAAGGATATGGTAAAAATCTCAAAGATTAAAAACATATTTAGTTAAATAACTATTGTGCTTTTGGTATAGGAGCTTCTACAGGAGCTTCTGCCGGAGCTGCTCTAACAGGCTCTGGTCTTGGGCGAATAGACATTTCTTCTCCAGCTACTGGAGGTTTTGGTCTTTTTAAGTCTTGAGGATCAATTAACATAATGTCGCCAATAGCAGTAACTCTGTCAAACTCAATGTTAAGTAAGCCTTCTTGGAAGGTTCTGCCTACTTCTTCTTCAGGTACGAACTGGAATCCGCCTCTAAAGATATCTCTGAACCCTGCACTTTTTCTTTCAGGTTCTAAAGCTTTTACTTGAAGTCTAGAGATAGTTCCGTATCTGATATTTAAAACTACGTCGTGTACTTGACCTACATACTGTCCTGCTAATGTATATATATCCAAATCGTAAAGAGTTGAAACTTCTACCATTTTTTTCACCATTATAACTCAATAAATCAAATAAAAATGTTTGTTGTCAATGCACTTAAAACATTGCAAAATCCTTTAATTTTTAAAAATTTTAGCCTATGAAGAATGAATTAATAATTAAAAGATATGAATTTTTTAATTTTCATTTAATTAAGAAATTCATATTGAATTTAACAATTAAACATTAAATAAGCTTATTATATAATATATGTCTATTTGCTTATATAAATACTTTATGTTTTTTAAGTCAAAAATAACTATTAAAATTTAAAAAAATTGCTAAAATTGAAATAAAAATTAAAAATAATTGTAAAAATTATCTAAAAATTAAAAAATAGAAAAATTTCAATATTAAAACGAAAAAATAAGTAAAATTTTAGAGAAAAAATTCAAAAATTTCCAAAAAATGATAATATCATGATAATATCATTGAAAATTTCATGAAATTTGAAAAAAATGTTAATGTCATGTTAATATCATTAAGGAATTTGCTTATGATAATACAAAAATTTAAGAAAATATTAATAAAAAATGTTAAAAAAAAGGAATGAAAAATAATGGAATAATATTAAAAAAGTAAAAAAATGGAATAAAAATAAGTGAAAAAATTTTGATCAAACTTTTTCTAAAAGTTTGTCTAAAAGTTTGGTTAATTGTCTAAGAAATTAGTAATCATGTTTTTGGTTTCATTCAATGATTCCATAGGTATTCCATTAGGCATTTGGCCTAATTCACCTTGAACTTCCTTTAAGATGCTACCATTCATTCCTAAAAACATTCCTTCAGAAACAATTTCCATAAATGTAGCAGGAGGAAGCAATGAAACACCAACCCTATTTCCTTCCTTAACGGTCAAGTCATTGGTAACAACTTTCAAAGCTCTCTTTCCAAGATTTACATTACAGATCATAAGGGAATCAGCATTAGGGTGCTTGCTGACACTCATGATTTCTCCAACCTTAACATCGATTCCAATGATTGGATCATCGATAGGTCCGAATTTGAATCTGTTTCTAAGGCCTAAAATGGTGTCAAGGAAGAATCTGACTTTAGCGATGTTTTCTTCAGTCTTTTCCCTTTCATCCTTTGGAGCCCCATTCATAAACTTATGAGCCCAATCCTCACCGCCAAGGAAATCAATTATTCTATGAGCCTTTTCCTCAAGCTTATCAACATCTTCACAATTAGCCAATGTATCCCCTTCAAGATAGCAATAAAGCAAGGACTTTAAGTCTGGCTCCATCCTTTTGGTTTCTTCAATAGCCCCTTTCTTATTCCAATTACCTCTAAAACTTCCAGTTTGAACGGTTCTTAGGAATAATTCACGAGCATGCATAGCTATTAAAATTCTATAATCTTTAGCAGTATCCCACATAATATCACTTGATAATCATAAAAATTTTTAAAATTAATTTAAATTAATGTTTTTTCTGAATAATAATTTATTCCTCTTTAAATTAATACTTTATCAAAATATTGAAATTATCTGCAATTGAATGCAATCAATTTGGTCTTGCACATATCCTCAACTGCATACTTGATTCCTTCCTTGCCTATACCACTTGACTTGAATCCTCCAAATGGCATTGCATCTGTCCTGAATGTGGATTCCTTATTGATTAAAACTGAACCAGCATCTATTTCATTTGCACATCTTAAGGCACTGTGGATGCTTTCTGTAAAGACTCCTGCCTGTAGGCCATATTGGGTATTGTTTGCCTCTTTGATTGCTTCATCAAGCCCATCAACTCTGATTATAGGCGCAATTGGTCCAAAGGTCTCATTAGCTACAATGTCCATATCCATGGTTACATTGTCTAAAATGGTTGGTTCAAAGAAACAGTCTTTTCTGTTTCCTCCAAGCAAGAGTTCTGCACCATCTTCAATTGCACGGTTTACAGAAGTTTCAATATTAAGGGCAGAGTTTTCATTGATTACAGGGCCAATATCAGTTGATTCATCCATCGGATTTCCCATCCTTAACTTGCTTGCCTCTTTGACAAACATGTCAATGAATTCATCTGCAATCTTATTGTCAAGGATTATTCTTTTTACACCAATGCAGACTTGACCTGAGAATAGGAATGCTCCTGATACTGCTGCATTCACAGCTTTTTCAATGTCTGCATCATCAAGTATTACCAATGGATCGTTTCCACCAAGTTCCATTGTCAATTTCTTCATTCCTGCCCTTGATGATATGAACAAGCCAGTAGCTACACTTCCTGTAAATGAGATCTTGTCTATGCCAGTTGAGACCACCATCGCATCTCCAACTTCGCTTCCATAACCTGTAACAGAATTGATTACACCATCAGGGAAATGATTATTGATTATTTCAGCCAATCTTAAAGCGGAAAGAGGTGCTTCCATAGATGGTTTCATCACAACAGTGTTTTTAGCTGCAATAGCTGGAGCTATCTTATGTAGCGCCAAATTCACAGGATAGTTGAATGGGGTAATCGCTCCAACTACACCAAGAGGAACTTTCTTAGTGAATGCCAGGAACCTTGCTTCAGCAGGTCCTGTTGCATCAATAGGCACAGACTCACCATAGATTCTCTTTGCCTCTTCAGCTGCAAATTGAAGTGTTTCCACAGATCTCTGAAGTTCTACAATTGCTTGCTTATATGGCTTTCCAGCTTCAGCAACAATCAATTTTGCTATGTTCTTGCTT
>JAEEWY010000110.1 GCA_016291275.1 Methanobrevibacter sp.
CTTTATCCACCACACAGTAGGACACTTTATCATGCTTTTCGATTGCATCCCTTTTGTGGCTTTCCATTACAGTTCCATGGAAGTATATCTTCCCATCTACATAAACATGACTTAATGGTACAGCATAAGGATAATCGTCATCTCCAAGCACTGCTAAGACACCACGAGGTTCGTTAATTAAAATTTCTATGCATTCCTCTTCACTTAATGCCTGTTTCTTTCTTCTCATTTCTCTAAACATATTTAATAGTTTAGATTTACTCATAAAAATAGTTAATTAAAAGAATATTTTTTTAAAATAAAATAGTTAGAAATAGTAAAAAGTAGGCACTGGAAAAATAGAAAAAATAAGTAAAATTGTAAAATAAAAAAGAAAAAAGTAACTGGTTATTTAAAACCAGTCTTTAGATGATTCTAAAATTTCATCAACGATTATTGGTGCAGAACCAATGTATGTATGAGGATCCATGATTCTTTCAACATCTTCTTTTGTTAAGAATTGACTTGCATCAGGGTCTTCAAGGATTAGGTCTGCAAGTAATAGTTTTTCCTTGTTTGCTTTGATAGCGTTCTTTCTTGCTACTCCATAAGCAGTCTGTTTACCCATTCCTGCTCTGGTAAGTTCTGCCATCAATCTTTCTGCCATGATCAATCCATTGGTGAAATTGAGGTTTCTTTCAATGTTTTCATCATAGAAAATGAGATTGTTCATGAGCTTGATTGTTAAGTTGAGAATGTAATCAGTAAGAATACAAGCTTCAGGGAACATGATTCTTTCACAGGAAGAGTTAGTCAAGTCTCTTTCGTGCCAGAGTGGGTTGTTTTCCATAGCTGCATTCACATAGGATTTAACGATTCTTGCAACACCACAGATTCTTTCAGCAGTGATTGGATTCATCTTGTGTGGCATGGTACTGCTTCCAACTTGCTTTTCAGGGTCGAAGAATTCTCCTAACTCTTGAATTTCAGTTCTTTGTAAGTTTCTAACTTCAAGAGCTATTTTACTTAAGGTAGTTGCTATGTTTGCAAGGGTTGCTACAAATTCAACATGGTTGTCCCTTTGCAATACTTGGTTAGTGATTGGAGCAGGTTTTAATCCAAGAATTTCAGATACTTTCTTGTGAACTTCCCAGCCTTGGGTTCCAAGAGCTGCGGTGGTTCCTACAGCACCGTCCATCATACCAAGACAGACATTTTCCTTAGCATGCAATAATCTGTCGTATTGCCTGTGCAATTCATCTGCCCATATTGCAAATTTCATACCATAAGTGGTTGGAAGTGCATGTTGACCGTGGGTACGACCAATGCAGACTTTCATTTTGTTCTCTTCAGCTAATTTGAGGATTATTTTAGTTAATCTTTCGATTTTTTCTTCCAATACTTCAATGGAATCCTTTAAAAGCAATGAGTTTGAACTGTCTACAATATCATTGGAGGTTGCTCCGAAATGAACATATTCTCCTGCTTCTCCTTCACATACTTCACTTAATCCTTTTGAAAGGGAAGCGATATCGTGTTTGGTTTCAGCTTCAATTTCACTTACACGTTCTACAGTAACAAATTTTGTGGTTGCTTTTGCCTTGATTTCATCTGCAAATTCTTTTGGAATGATTCCAAGCTCTCCTTCAGCTTGAGCCAATGCAGATTCAATATCTAACATTCTTTGCTGCTTATTCTCTTGTTCCCAGATTCTTTTCATTTCTGGAGTTCCATATCTAAATTCTATTGGATGTATTGCCATTTAAACTCTCCTTTGATTGTAGATAATTTTGATTAAATATAATTTTTTTAAATTAATATAGTTTTTAAATTAAATATAAATTTTTAAATAAAATATTATATTTTTTTAAAATACATATCTATTTTTGAATTTTTGATTAAATATATTTTATTGATTTTCATATTATTTTTTTCATATTATTTTTCAATTATTTATAAAGATTTATTAATAACTATAATAAATTATTATTTAGAAAGTTAATAATATCTTGAAAATAATAATTAATAAAATAAATAATAAAAGATAATTATTTCTTTATTGGGTGATATGTATGGATTTCAGTGTTAAAGATTTCAATGTGAGACTTAGAACAATTAAGCTTTGGGAAATACTCATTGCAATAGTCATTTCTTTTTTCTTAACTTTATTTGTTGAGGGATATTTCAATATTTCCTCTGGAGAGTTGGAATACATCCTTTTCTTCTGCTTTATGATGGTATTCTTTTTGATTGCCACATATGGCACTACAGGATTCAATAAGGATGTCAATGACCTGTTTAAAGCAAGTAGCATTCTAAGGGTTTTGATTTTAGCCATTGCAAACATGTTTGTGGCAATTTTCATTCAAACCATGTTTTTCCCTTTGGATTCACTTTTAAATATGGTCAATTCAATTTCCCTACCTTTATTGGATGTGGCTACTGGGACAAATGATCCATTGCTTTTCATTTTTGAGATGTTTTCAGCAATTATCATTGCACCAATATCTGAAGAATTGTTCTTTAGGGGCGTTTTATTCAACAGATTAAAAATCAGGAAAGGATTTGTATTTGGTTTAGTTGTTTCATCAGTCATTTTTGGATTATGCCATTTCAATTATCCTGATCATTTTTCACACATTATATATACTTGCATAATGGGAATGACTCTATGCATCTTGTATTCAAGAACAGACAATTTACTGTTGAATATGCTTGTCCATTCTGCATATAATCTCTTATCATATCTGCTTGTGTACACTCCATTGCAATATTTGATTTTAAGTGGAGAATTCAGCTCATTAATGGGTTTAATCCTTATTTCTTCATTGATATTTATTCCAGTTTATATTCTTTATTTCACTTATAAACTGAAATAAGGGCCTATTTAAATTTAATGGAAAAAATTTATTAATGGTAGCATGTAATATTAAAAACACTTATTCAAATGATTTTTAACTGTTAGGTGCATAAAATGGATTTTAATGTTACTGACTTTAATGTAAGGCTTAGAACAATCAGGTTAAGAGAGGCAGTTTTAGCTATTATAATTGGCTTTATCTTGAATGTAGTTCTCGTTGTAATATTCCCTTCATTAAGTGAAAATGAGACTTTAATGATCATGCCTCTTTTATGTTTTGTTCTTTTGTTCTTCATATGGGCTTTAAGAGGCACACATGGCTTAAATGATGATTTTTCAAATCTTTTTGAAAAGGATAATCGTAGGGAAATATTCTATATATTCCTAATAAATTTCTTGTTTGTATTCTTGGTAGTGGCATTATTTGCAAATTTGGATATACTTTATGGTTTAGCATATCCTGAAATGGACCCCTTGTTGGATTTCACTCCAAATGCTCTTGACCCATTATCTTTCATTTTGGAAGTGATTTCTTCAGTCATATTGGCGCCTATTATTGAAGAATTGTTCTTTAGAGGAGTTCTATTCAACAGATTGAAAATAAGAACTGGCATAATAGCTGCTATGGTCATATCTTCAGCCCTCTTTGCTATTGGACATGAATTCGGTGGAATAACCAGTGCATTTGTATTTGGAATCTGTATGTGCATAATCTATCTGAAAACAGATAACATTCTTATGACAATGTCAATCCACTTCTTAAATAATCTTGTAGCGGTTACACTTGAAGCTGTTAATGCAGATGCATTCCTGTTCCAAATGCCAGTTGCACCTATTACAGGAATAGTTTCCGTAATTGCAGGGCTTTTGATAATAGTTTATATCTTTGAAGAGATTAAGCGATTAAGGACTTAAATTGTTTTTTTCACATGTTTTTGCATTAATTCATTGACTTTTTTACTTTTTTACTTTTTTCTCTTCTTCCACTTTTTTAACTTTTAACTTTTTTTTACTTTTTTTAATCTTACAATTTTTGACTATTTTCATAGAAACATTTATATAGGATGTAATATAATTTTTACATATAGGAATGTAATATAATTTTTACATTTGGAATTTATTTATTACATTTGGAATGTATTTGTTACATGTTTATGTTTCTATATTTAATCAGATATTGTTTAAGTGATCATATGAAAACAATTATAAGATATTTAAGGCAGGAGATTAAGTTGAGTCAACAGGATTTAGCTGAGTCTGTTGGAGTTACTCGTCAAACAATCAATGCCTTAGAAAACGGACGGTATAATCCCTCTTTGCTTTTAGCATATAAAATAACAAGAATCTTGAATGAAGCCACTTATGGCGAGGATAAGGATTCCTATTTAAGCATAGAGGATATTTTTAAATTTAGTGATGACGACTTTAAAAATTAAATATGTCAAAGTTTGATGCTTTGATTTAAATTTATTTGTTACATATTGTTTAGGGGTAAAAAAATGATATTAGATATTTATAAGGATTCTTTAGAGTATTCTGCTAAAGACTTAAAGACTTTATTGGTATTGGGAGTAACTTACTTTTTAAGTTTCCTTTTGCTTCCAATTTTCTTGATTTACGGTTATTCCTACAGAGTAACCAAAATCTCTGTAGAAGGTATGATTAATGGTAATGATCCATTGCCAGAATTTGATAACATCATTGACATGTTTGTAGATGGTATAAAGGTTGTTCTGGTCTATCTGATTTATGTGCTAGTTCCATTTATAATATTCTTCCTGTTTGCAGTGATATCCAGTTCAATCGGAGGATATGGTGAATCTGCATTAATGGCTATCGGCACTGTCATTACTGTTGTGTTAATCTTATTTGCTTATGTTATGAGCATGTTTGGAGTAGCACACATGGCAAATAATGGCGATTCATTATCTAAAGCATTTAATTATAAGGAAATAATTGAAATCATAAAATCTGTTGGTGTTACAAGAAGCTTAGGAGCTTACATTGGTTTAGTTATTATTTGCTCAGCAATTTATGCGGTTGTTTTCTTCTTGATTCTATTCGTATTCGGATTCTTTGGAATATTTACCGGAACTTTAGGATTTGCTATGGCAGCTGGCGGAATATTTGTTGCAGGATTTTTTATAGCTTACCTTGTAATGTTGTTTATTGTAGGTCCTTACACCATGATAATGCAATCAAGAGTAAGCGGATTATTATACAATCTTCATTAATTAATTAAAAGCTTTAAAATAAAAAATCTTTAAAATTAAAATTTTTAAGTTATATTTTATTATTTTCTTTATTGGTGATTTTATGGCTAGTATTAC
>JAEEWY010000111.1 GCA_016291275.1 Methanobrevibacter sp.
ATTAGACTGCTTGCAACTCTTGGCTTAATGAATTGCTTGAAGTTTAGGTAATTACTGATTGACAAAATTGCAATGTTGTCTGTTCTGGTAAGAGTATATAACAATCCGTCACCATCCTTTTCAAGAAGAATGTCAACTTCGTCTAAAATAACAATCAATATACGGTTTCTTCCAAATACGTTTCTTTTTAGGACATCCCTAAATGCATTAACAATTTCACCTTTTGTCCATCCACGATTTGGAACCTCTCTTCCTAACTTTTGACATAAGTAAGTAAGAACCTGATACTCTGTATTGAAATCAGTGCATCTGACATATTCAACTGAAAGTGTAACAGGCTTGTCACGAGCTGCTTCAATCAATTGCTCTCTTGCAAACTTTGCAGCTGCTGTCTTACCGGTTCCTGTCTTTCCATAAATAGTAATGTTTGATGGAGTAGTTCCTTTCAATGCCTCTACCCAGTATCTTGCAATTGCTGTAATCTGTTCTTTCCTATGTGGCAAGTTATCAGGTAAATAACGATGATCCAAAGGTTTCTTATCCTTGAAAATGTTATCGTCAAGAGGCAAGTATTCATCAAGCCCTTCGAAAATGTTGTCACTCATAATAATCATCTCATAAATAAATAATGTGTTTTTTAAAGTCTGAAATGTTACAGAATTTAAAATATTAACCCTTTTTAATAAAAATTAAGCATAAGATCTAAAATTAAATTTGAAATTTTAGAAAAATTAAGTTTAAGATATTAAAAAATAGAAATTTTCATTTTCAATAGTAAAATTTCAACTGTATTACTATTGTTTATCAAACTATATATTTAAACCTTTTTATTATTTCAAAATTAAAGAACATTCTCAAAAATTCAAACAATGGAAAAACTTTAATAATATTAGCTAAATTGCAAGTGTAATAAAGAAGTTAAAATTGATAAAAATTAATTTTACAGTTGAAATGATTGTCTATTTTAAAATAAAGTAAAATTTTTATTTCAAATATAATAATAGAATAAAATTGTTATGATTTTTTAAAATCAATTAAAATTTATTATTTGATTTGAAAATTACGAATTATTTATAATTTAACAATAATTTAATAATTTCTGGAAGCTTAAAAAGTAAAATATTTGTAAAAAATAGTTAAAAAAAGACAGAGAGTACCATTTCAAGTGAAAGCAAAATTGGTAAAAAACGAAAATGAAGGGATGTGTTTCAAGTGTAAAATTTTTTCATCAAAAAATTAAAAATCATTATTTGAGCTTTAAATCATAATTGAATAATTTTAATGAAGAATTTTTTAAAAAAAGATAGAGACTTAAATTTCAACTGAATACAATTGAAATAGACCCGTCAAGTCTTTCAAGACCCTCGAAATCGTTTCACTAGAAACACACCTCTCACTCTCTAAAAATTATGGAAAAATATGATTAAAACATGAGAATATAATCAAAAAATTAAGAATGAATTTCATTGTAAAATTAATTAATCAATAAAAATAATAAAATTATAAAAAATAGATAATAAAATAATAAAAAATTAATAAAATATTTATTTATTTATTTTATAATTCAGGAAGAGTATTTTCTTGAATGGATCCATAAGTCTTACCAAGAATCCAGATGCATTGTAGTTTTCCCTTAAACACTTCTTTATTGTTTTAATGAGAACATGTTTTGTAAGCCCATCTTCAAAGATGTCTTCTGTTATGATGAATCTGCTCAATTGATCATTTGGATGTTCCAATTCAAAATCAAGAAACATTTCATTCAATGAAAATCTTATCTTCCAAATGAATTCCTGATTCATGTCTTTAGGACTGCTTTTGATTATGTTTTGCTCTTCCTGTGAAACTTCTGTTGCACATCCTATGATTAATACATCCTCTTTTGTTTTAGGATTGATTATATCCATTGCATTGTTGTTTGGAAAGTTAATAATGTAATGGAAATTAGCGTTTTCATCATAAATCTTTTCACGAATAAGATCCTCTTCCATTAACCAGTTTCTGACTTGCTCTTCATCTATTGCCATGTTATCATCCATAAAATAATTATAAATATTCTAATATTTTGATTATATTTTAATAATATTTTAATAAAATTTTTACTATCAATAAATTATATATAGTTTGCTAATATATTTAATTTTAATGATAACTGAACTTTACTCAAATTCAATTTATATGCTGCTTACAGTACTGTTGTTTGCTTTGGCATTTGATTTGCTGATAGGAGAATTTCCAGCTAAAATGCATCCTGTTGTATGGATTGGAAACATCATCAGCTTTTTCAAGAAATACCTTATCAAATATGACAATAAGATCTCTGGACTAGTGATTTCAATATGCGTAATAGCAGTATCTTCCCTTATTGTTTTAGTGCCAATGCTTATTATTAAGCATTTCCTTTATCTTAATGATGGAATGACATATCTATTCAAGTTAGTGGCACTCTTATTGTTGTCATCTACATTTTCAGTTAAATTGCTCCTTGATTCTGCACGTGATGTGGAAAATGACTTGAAGAATAACAATCTTAACAAGGCACGTCAAGCAGTTAGCTATTTGGTAAGCAGAAAGACAAGTGAATTGAATAAGGAGCATGTCATATCAGCTGTAATTGAAACATTGACTGAAAACATTCCTGATTCCTATGTTTCAACTATTTTTTACTATTCAATTGTTGGTATAATAACATTCCTTTTAGGATTCAATGATTATACAGTAGTGATATTGGCTGTGCTTGCAGCATTGATCCATAGGGTTGTCGATACCATGGATTCCATGCTTGGATACAAGACAGATGAGCTTTATAACATTGGATTTGTTCCTGCTCATTTGGATGATATATTGAATTACATTCCGGCCAGGATATCCGGATTTTTAATCATAATATCTGCTGCATTTTCAGCTCTCAATTGGAGAGGAGCATATTACATTATGCAAAGGGATGCCAGAAACTGTGACAGTCCAAATTCAGGATATACAATGGCAACAGTGGCAGGAGCATTGAACATTCAACTTGAAAAAGAAGGAGTCTATACCTTAGGTGATAATTTGCATCCAATCAAGGTGGAATGCATTGACAAGGCAATTGACATTGCAAGACTCACCATATTCTTGATTACAATATTTTTCTTTTTCGTGTTTATGGATTTAATTCTTCTTCAATTATAGAAGAAACTATTTTTTTAATTACATGTTCTTTTAAAAAAAGATATTTATTTTATAAATTATTTAATCAAGAACTATTCATTTAAGATTATTAATCAATGATAAAAAGAGTATGGTGTAAAAGGATATTACTTTCTAAGTGATTAATTGATGCAAAAAGAGTTTATAAAAATAAGAAAAATGAAGTTAAATAATAACTTCATTGATTACGAAATCCTTAAAGAAAGTCATGTGAATGAGTTCATCTTCCCATATAAGTCCAGAACCTGATCCGAAATCATTTGAAAACTTGATATTGTCTCCAAGTCCAATGGATTTTTGGGACTTGAACTCGCTATCGGAAATGTTTTCCAGAACATTCATGAGTTCCAATCTGTCAATATTATCAACGGATTTCTTCTCTACAATAGCTTCAATGATATAGCTTCTGCAGAGCTTTTCATGATACTCCTTGTAAATGCTATGATTATAAAAGAGTTCCAATCCTTTGATTTCACCATTCACAATGAAGATAACACCATTTTGTCCATCTTCAATATGGAACTTGCTTAAGTAGTCATTTTGCTTATCCTTAAGGTTTTCATAGCTGTCATTCAATGCACTGGTCATGGATTTAAAGTTGGATCTGGATTCAAATTCACTTATTGAATCCCATACCTCTCCCTGATAGTCACGTTCCTCGTAGGATGCTCTTGATTTTCTGCTTCTTGTACTGTGATTTGCAGAATACAATGATGGCTTGAAGGTTCTTGATGCCTCACCTTCACCTTTAGTGTGCCATCTTCCGTGTTCAGTGCAGCTGACAGGAATGTTAGTGGTTGATTTAGCTGGAATGAGCAAAGTGTTGTTTATGATACGGTTTTGCATTGCACCGGTAATCTCATCACCATCAATCAATATAAGTGGAACAACAGAATCGTTTTTGCATGAAACGGTATTTACAGTTGAATTATCCAATTCCTTGATTTCAACAAGGCCCATCTCATAACCTTTCTTAATGGTAAGGAAATCCTTTTTCCCAAAGAAATCAGTCTTTATAGGAATAGCTTCAACATTTTCATACTTTTGGCTATCCAATAGTTCTATGGATACTTTAGTGCCGTTTATGTCAATGAATGCAAAGTTTTCAATATTCTTTAAATCTTCATTAATTCCACCCTTTTCAATTTTCTCGTTTGATTTTTCCACTTTATCACCCCGTATTTTGTTTTATACTATTCAAACTAATTTCCATTAGATAATTTATAATTTTTATTTTCGATAAATTGCCTTAAATGAAATTCACATCATTTTCAGGATCTTTTCTAAGTTCAGCAAGCTCATCCTCTTCGATGACTTTAGCGATAACATTCTGATGGGAAATGAACTTTACGATAGCGTATGCATTTTCATCATCAATCTTATCGTAAACCCTACCTGAACTCATGGTACCTCTAACAACGGTTTTAGTGCTGTTTGCCAAGTATCCCACTTTACCAGCATATCTCATTTCAACTCTGATTGCTTCTGAGTCGTGATTGTTGTCAGGCTCTTTGATAAGCTTTAAAATAGAACCAATCTTGAAAATCTTCTTTCCATGAAATTGGTTAAAACAGATAACAGTAACATATTTTTCATTAAATTTTTCATCGTTCATACATTTCACCCCTTAAAAAATAGCATGTACACTATGTTATGAAATCCGTTACTTATAAAGGTTTTTAATTTTGAAAATTTTTGATAAAAATAAAATAATTTAATAATAAAATCCATAAATTTTACACTTGAAATGCACGTCTAGATTTTCTATAATTCTATCTAATTGAAATATAGCTACTTATAGCAAATATTAAGGTCTTAAGAATTTTATAGAAAATGAATAATAATGATAAATTATTGTAA
>JAEEWY010000112.1 GCA_016291275.1 Methanobrevibacter sp.
ATAGAAAATATGGAAAAAATAATTAAAAATTTTTACGAAAAACGATTAAATGAATAAAAAAATAAGAATAAACTTAAAAAAAGAAAAGAAGTGGGATAAATAATTTTTTTAGAATCTAAAAATTATTTATTATTAAAAATATTATTATTTTAAGATTATTTACAAGAATTATTTACCGTCAAATAATTCCTTAGACTCTTCAAGAGCTACAACTGCAGGTAATGGATTACCAGCCAACATATCAATGGAAGCTCCACCACCACTACTGATATGGTCCATCTTATCTCCATATCCTAAATTAACGGTAGCTGCTGCAATATGTCCTCCACCAATAACTGAAAATCCTTTTGATGACGCAATTGCATTGATGATGTCTTCAGTACCTATTGCGAATTTAGGGTCTTCAAACACACCAGCAGGACCATTTGCGAAAATGGTTTTTGCCTCTCTTAAAATCTTGGAATATTTAATCAATGATTCTCTGCCAATATCAAAAATTGAAGCATCAGGAATGTTTTCAATAGTCACGTCTGCCCTATCACCTTGAACACTGACAGCAACATCAGTAGGATAAACGATTTTATCACCAAACCTTTCAATGAGGTCTCTACATTTATCCACCATATCAAGATATCCTCTTGATTCAATGAAGTTCTTGTTGGTGGATTTGATATCATAACCTGCTGCCCAAATGAATATATTAGCAACAAGCCCTGAAACAAGGACATAATCTGCTGTGCCGTTTTCCAAAACGTTTTCAGTAACTGTAATTGAATCGTCTGCCTTCATTCCACCTAAAGCAAAAACGCAAGGATGTTGAACATTCTCTAAAGCATTACCAATAACTGTCAATTCCTTTTCCATGACTCTTCCTGCAGCTGATGGAACAGTTCTTGTAAATCCAACCAATGAAGTTTGGGACCTGTGTGCTGCAGCAAATGCATCATTTACAAAATAATCAACTAAAGGAGTCAATGTTTTTACAAGCACAGAAGTGGCTTCCTCCTCAGCAGAACGTTTCAATTGCTCTTCTGAAAAGAACCTGACATTTTCCAAAAGCAAGATTTGTCCAGGTTCTAAAGCTATAATTGATTCCCTTGCCTTAGATGAAAAGATGGAATCAACATATTTCACTTCCAAACCGACCGCTCTAGATAAAACGACAGCATGTTGCTCCAATGTGGTAAAATCATCTTTACCGGGACGACTTTGGTGAGCAAGAATAACAGTTTTAGCACCTTTCATGGACAATTCCTTAATGGTTTCAGCATGCAATTTCATACGGGTGTCATCTAAAATGATTCCGGAGTTAGGATCCACTGGAGAGTTGATGTCAATCCTAACTAAAACTGTTTTGCCATTTACATCAAAATCATCAATAGTATTAAAGTTAGCCATAATTTCACTCAATAACAATCATTTCCATAATTTAAAGAAAATTAAATCTTACTTACTAAATCCAATAATGCATCTTTAGGGCTTTCTGCCTTAATGATTCCAGAAGCTAAAAGAACTCCTTCAGCACCTAATTCAATAGCTGCAGCCATATCATCACCAGTGGAAATTCCTGCACCGCATAAAACCTTAACATCCTTGTTAATGGCTTTAACTTTGGATACGCTTCCCTTTACAACTTCAGGGTCAGCTTTAGAAACAGGTATTCCAGTACCGATAAGTTCAGGTGGTTCCACTGCAACATAATCCGGTGAAAATGTAGCTGCTGCAACACTTGTTTCAATATTATTGGTACAGACACATGAAATGAGCTCTGCCTCTTTTGTTTTTTTAACAACTTCTGCAATGTCTGCGAGAGTCATTCTGCATTCAGAGTGATTCAATAAAGTCCCATCGATACCGCTTGCTACGAAACTTTCAAACAAGTTGCTTCCAGTATGGCCTCCAGGGGATACTGCATCAATATGTTGAGAAAGTACAGGAATATTGGTTTCCTCTTTAATTCTATAAATATCAATAGCTTGCGGTACAGCAACCATTGTAATTCCAGATTCTTCACCAGCACTTTCTAAAGCATTAGCCAAATCCAATGCCTTTTCACCACTGGATTCCAAATAAGTTTTAAAATTTAATATAACAACAGGTGTTTTAAGACTCAAATCAAATCCTCCTTAAAAACTATAATTAAATAACATCTAGCATTTATGCATCAAACATTCATAGTTCTAACATTTTATGCATTTTAGTATGATAAATAATAAATAGAATAATTAAAAAAATTATTACTATATTAATAAAATATATATTCTTAATTATATTTAAATTATTTTAATCAACAAAAAAATCAAAGGATTATTATGGCATTCACTAAGGAAGAACAAGCAAAATTGGAATACAGCGGTTATAGATTTGTAGGAGAGCACGGCCATGCTGCTGCAAAAATCTGTCATTGGACTAGAAAAAGCATGGTTAATGAAGGAGTGTGCTATAAAGAGCAATTCTATGGAGTGCAATCCCACAGATGTCTTCAAATGTCTCCAGCTGTACCATTCTGTAACCAAAAATGCTCTTTTTGCTGGAGAGACTTAAGTCAAACCAGAATAGAATGGGAAGGGGAATATGATGATCCTAAAACAATTATTGAAGGTGCCATAAAAGCTCAAAACAATCTCTTATGCGGTTTTGGCGGAAATAAAAAGGCAGATAAGAAAAAGCTTGAAGAAAGCAAGAAGCCAACAAACGCTGCAATCTCACTTGCTGGTGAACCGACTTTATATCCTGAAATTGATGAACTTTTAGCTGAATTCCACAGACAGGATTTCACAACATTTTTAGTGAGCAATGGAATGTATTGGGAAAAACTTGGAAGCCTTGAAAACGAACCAACTCAACTATATGTTTCCTTAGATGCACCTAATGAGAAAGTGTATAAAGAACTATGTAACCCTCAAATAAATGATGCTTGGAGCAATTTAAACAAAACACTTGAATTAATGAACAGTTTTGATAGCCGTACAGCAATACGAATTACCTCAGTTAAGGGCAAAAACATGATTAACACTGACGAATATGCAAAATTAATCAATAAGGCTAATCCAAAATATGTTGAAGTGAAAGCATACATGTTTGTAGGGTCTTCCAGAAAACGTTTAAGTCTTGACAATATGCCATCAAATCAGGAAGTTCGTGACTTTGCTCAAGAAATAGCTGATAAAACAGGTAGGGAATTAACTAAAGAGTCTGAAGTGAGCAGAGTTGTTTTATTGGAATAAAAATAGAATGAAAAATTATAAAATAAAATTGTAAAAATAAAATAGAATAATATAGAAAAGTAGAATAAAAAAAGAATAAAGAAAAGATTAAGTGAGAAGTTTATTTAGCTTCTTGTGCTTTAATCTCTTCACACATTGCAACTGCTTTTTTAGCAGCTTCTTCTAATGAGATTTCATAAGGAATGCCTGCTTCTTCAAGTAATCTTTGACCTTCCTCTTCATTTGTACCGGTAAGTCTTGTTACAATGTTTACATCCCATTTATTGTCCTCCAAAGCTGCAATTACACCTCTTGCAACATCATCTGCTCTAGTAATACCACCTAAAACATTAAGGAATACCACTTTTACAGGAGGGTAATTTAAAACTAAGTTTAAAGCTTTTTTAATGGATTCATCAGATGCTCCACCACCGATATCCAAGAAAGTTGCAGGTTTTCCACCGAATAAGGTAACCATATCCATACCGGTTAAGGTCAATCCTGCACCATTTCCGATAACTGCAATGTCACCATCAAGCTTTACAAATGCAAAGTCTTTTTTCTTGAATCTGTTTTGTCTTACTTGATCTTGATGACGGAATAAAGCATCATTTTCAATTTCCAATTTTGCATCAGCTGCAATCAATCCATCATCAGTTAATATGAGCGGGTTTATTTCTGCAATTTCTGCATCGTACTTATCATAAACATTATAGAGCTTCCAAATGATAGCACCAATTTGAGACATCAATTCAGAGCCAACTCCCATTTTACGAGCTATTTCACGAGCTTCATAAGGCAAGAACTCTTTTAATGGGTCTACATTATACCTAATGATTTTTTCAGGGGATGTCTTAGCCAATTCTTCAATTTCAACCCCACCTTCAGCACTTGCCATAATGATTGGAGTTTTATTTGCCCTGTCATTTGAAACACTTAAGAAAAATTCCCTTTGGATATTTGCTTTTTCTTCAATGAGCAAGTGTTTTACTTTTTCACCTTTAATCTCTAACTTTAATAACTCATTAGCGATTTCAAATGCTTCACCAGGGTTGTCTGCAAACTTAATACCTCCTGCTTTACCTCTTCCACCAACTAAAACTTGAGATTTGAGTACAATAGGTCTTCCAAATTCAGTAGCAACCTCCATTGCCTCTTCAGGAGAGTATACAACATGCCCTTCTAAAATTTTTATTCCTTCACTTTCAAAAACTTTTTTTGCACTATGTTCAAAAAACTTCATTTTTCTCACTCTTATTTAATAAGCATGAAAATTAGTATGAATTTTAAAAATACTTATGAATATTAAAATAAATTAAAAAGATAAATGTCCTATGAAAAATTTTTGTAAATATATTTAATATATTGCAATAGAACTGATGTATTATCTTAAACATAATATAATATGTTATTTCTTATTATTAAAATTATTTATAAAAAATAGTTAAAATTGAATTAAAAAATTAAAAAATTATTTGAAATATTAAAAAAAGAAAAAATGATAAAAATATTTAAAGCAAAGCGTATCCTGCTTCAAATGCTTGAATATTCTTATCTTCTGTACCTTTTGGTACACTGTCTAAAATAGCTTGTTTTGCTGCATCAACTGAAACAACTTCAGTGACCTTTACGATTGCACCGATCATCACAATGTTTGCAACGATTCTAAGTCCAACATCTTCAGTTGCAGTCTTAGTTGCAGGTGCTCTGTAAAGTTTTATTTTGTGTTCCTTTACAAAATCAACTATCTCTTCTTCAACAATCATATCCGGATCGATAATCAAGACTCCTTCATCCTTCAAATCACCCATATACTTGATTAATGCTT
>JAEEWY010000113.1 GCA_016291275.1 Methanobrevibacter sp.
ACATGATATTAAACCACATAGGCATGAGCGAAGCTGAATATATGACTCTCAAAAAGGAATTGTCTGAAGTGATTTTAGCAGCAGGAACACCCCCTACATCAAACGAAGCGGTATTTGCACTTTCACAAACCTTTGACATAAGCGAAGCGGAAGCTGAAAAAGTTCTTGCAGACTGTAACAATGACTTAAGAATGGCTGTAAAATTATTAAAACTTAAACAATTAGAACAAAAATAAACTTTTAGCTATCATAATCCATCTGAATTTATGTGAAAAGCAGATGTAAAAATCAATTGAACTAATAAATGATGTGATAATATGGGAAAAACTTCTCTTTTCTTTGAAGTGGAAAACAAGAATGTCTTTATTTTAGGCACTGGAGAGGTTGCTACAAGAAGAGCACATCGCTTTTTAGATAAAGGTGCCAATGTAATATTGGCAGGAAATTCAATTGATGAAGAGTTAAC
This sequence comes from Methanobrevibacter sp., assembly GCA_016291275.1. GTDB lineage: Archaea > Methanobacteriota > Methanobacteria > Methanobacteriales > Methanobacteriaceae > Methanobrevibacter. Next base: position 467 of record JAEEWY010000113.1, read on the forward strand.
TAAAAAAGGAGCTATTTTAACACCTTTAAAAGACCTTGATGAAATGGTTAAATGGAGCGACATAGTGATTACTGCAAGTGGCGATGAAAAGCTATGTGAATACATCGCATCCATCAGCCAAGGAAAATTAATTAACAGGGCAGACAAACCTGAAGAAGGAAATATAATAGCCCCTACAAGTTTCTTGATAGACGATATAGAGATATCCATTTACACAAATGGGCAAAGTCCTTTAATGGCTAGGGAACTTAGAAAAAAGATTCAATCAATCATTACAGAAGAGGATATCCTTGAGATAAAGCTTCAAGATCATGCAAGAAAAATCCTTAAGGAAAAAGTAGATGACCAAAAGGTTAGAAGGGAATATCTTGAGAGTATTCTAAATAATGAAGGAATAAGGAACTGTCTAAAGGAAAACAAATTAGATGAAGCTAAAAGGCTTGCAGAAAGCATAATTAACTCTGACTTATCATAAAATAAAGGAGACTCAAAATTGATAATCAATATACGTGTAGACCATACTCTTGCAGACATAGAAACTATGGAAAAGGTATCAAAAGATTTAAAAGAATTGTTTTCAACCTTAAAAGAACAGATTGATGTTAAAGAATATATTGAAATCAATACATGCAATAGATATGAGTATTTCCTTTATGCTGAAGATTACAATGAACTTGACTTAGACTGCGAAAACAAATATGTCATAATACAATATAGTGATGAAGCAGTATTGCATTTATTCAGAATGACTTCTGGCCTTGAATCCATGATTATCGGTGAAGACCAAATCTTAGGCCAAGTGAAGGATGCAAAATTGAAAAGTGAAAGGGAAGGCCATTGCGGAAAGAAATTGGATGCTGTTTTCACAAAGGCAATCCATGTTGGCCAAGTTGTAAGAAACAAGACTAAAATCAATCAGGGATCCATTTCCATCGGTTCAGCAGCTGTTGACCTTGCAGAGGAAAATCTTGGAGATTTGCAAGATAAGAATGTTCTTGTTATTGGTGCAGGAAAGATGGGAACCCTTGTTGCTAAGGCATTGGCTGAAAAGAACTTGAAAGCTATTTTTGTTGCAAACAGAACTTATTACAAAGCTATTAAACTGGCAGAGGAACTTGATGGAGAAGCAATTCTCTTTGATAACTTGGAAGAAAAACTGATCAATGCAGACCTTGTAATCAGTTCCACTGGAGCGCCTCATGCAATCATCAATAAAGCAAGGCTATTGAAAGTATTTGATGAAAAAATACCGAAAAAGATGGTTTTCATTGATATTGCAAATCCAAGAGACATTGAAGAGGATGTTAAGGAAATAGGCATTGACTTATTTAACATCGATGACTTAAGGGGAATTGCAGAGAAAAATAAAAAGCTTCGTGAGAAAGAAGTTATCGAAGCAGAAAAGATAATCAAAAGTGAGTTCGATTTACTTAAAGAATCCTTTAATTTAATTGAAATAAATTCATTACTTGGTAGTTTAAGAGAGTCTATGGAAGAGATAAGACAACGTGAGAGTCAAAAGGGCATAGTTAAACTGAATAATGTAGATGCAAAGGATATAAAAACCATAGATAAGATGACTCAGTCCATAGTCAACAAGATATTTTATGACATTTCTGAAAACATCAGAAAAACAGCAAAAAATAATGAAGATGACTACATTAGAATATGTGAAATGATCTTAAAAGGAGACTGAATCTTAATAGTCTAAAAAAATAGTAGATAAAGTCTTAAAAGATTGTAATAAAGTCATAAAAATAGTGATAAAAATTAAAAATAAAATGATGAAAGGATGTTGATTATTCAAACATTCCTTTAATTTCTTCTTTTTTATATTTATTGATGTCTAATGCAAAATAAATATCATCCATTGTTACTTTTTCCTTATCATTTATAATTGCATTATGAAGAGCAGTTTTCAATATCTTTTCCTTAATGTCCCTACCAGACATCCTTTTGGAAAGCTTGACTAATTTTTCAATATCCAACTCATAATCCATTGGGAATGTATTAAGGTTTAGCTCAAAAATTTCTCTTCTTTCATCATCATTTGGAAGCTTAAATTCAATTTCCTCTTCAAAACGACTTCTGATTGCAAAGTCAATTGAAGATGGGTTATTGGTAGCTGCAATTGTTACAACACCATCATTTGGATTTATTCCATCCATTTCAGTTAAAAGGGAATTTACAATTTCAGAAACATCCCCTCTCAATGATTGGAATGACCTATGCAATGCAATTGCATCAATTTCATCAATGAAAATCAAGGATGGGGCAGATTTCAATGCAGTTTCATATAAATCATGAATCTTATTTGCAGCATCCCCAACATGGTCCCCTATTAATGAAGTTGCCTTGACCAAGAATAAGTTGATGTTCAATTCATTTGACAATGCTTTTGCAAGCATGGTTTTACCGGTTCCGGGAAGACCATAGAACAGAACATTCTTAGGAGCCCAATTGCCAAACTTCTCAGGGTCTTGGAGATACTTGTAGATGAGCTTTGATTTCTTTTTAGCATTCTCTTGACCTACAACATCATCAAAGAAAACATTGGATTTTATTCTTTTAATGGAATCATTCTTTTCAACATCTGGAATGACTATTTCAATTGAAGTGTTTTCTCCAATGACAGAATCTTCAGGATATGCAGTTATGATTTTGAATGCAAAATCTGGAATGATCTTTTGGTCAAAAAGATAGGACCCAGTTCTAACTGATGTTCCGCTCCATTGATCTATAGCATACTGTTCAAAAAGAACCTTATCAGATATCTCTAGATTAGGTCCTTCCAATAAGCCAAAATTGAAAGGATAACCTGCAGTTTCCAATACGAGAACCTTAGTTTCAATCTCGCTGAAACTAGCCCTATTCTTAATGGAAACCTCTGATTTCTTCTTGCTTGAACTTTTGTTTTCAGATTTCACATTTATCACATCAAATCAAATGTTTATAATAATTAAAATTTTTTTATGAATGTTTAGATTACTTAATATATTTTTAACATTATTTAAATATTTTCATAAAGAAATTAAGTTAGATTATCTAAATTAGACTGTCATAAAGCTGTTTCATTCTTAGGGCATCCTGATCGATTAAAGGAGTTTCGCAAATGATGGTAGCCTTCCAATCGTTTTCAATCAGATTCAAAAGCAAATCCCTGATGTGTGGCCCATACTCATCATCTTCAGCTAAAGTGTGGTGCTTCTTTTCTCCCTTATCAGTATACTCAATTGTAGTGAAATGACAATGCAGTCTATCAATGTCCAGATTGTCTTCAAGCTTTGAAAATATGCAATTGTAATCTTCCTTATTATTTAAGATTCCTCTCCCCCTTGCATGAACATGGGCAAAGTCAATTGTAGGCTCGAAGTGGTCAAAGCTGGCACACATTTCAATGATTTCATCAATATTTCCTAATTGAGAACGTTTTCCAGTTGTTTCGGGTGCAAAAGTAAAGTTTTCTATTCCTTCCTCTTCGCATCTTTCAAGGAGTCTAGTGTAAGTCTTTTTAGCTAAATCCATACAGGTTTCAGGTTTTCTGCCTGAATAAAATCCTGGATGGAATACAAGCCTATATGCACCCATGAATTCTCCAACTTTAGCAGATTGAACCAATCTGTCTATTGTGCTTTCAATCTTTTCTTCCTCTTTGGAACATACGTTTACATAGTAAGGACAATGCATAGACATTAAAACCCCATTCTCTTCTGCAGATTCCCTAAGTTTAAGTGCAGAGGATTCACCAATTCTCACACCATAAGTGGACTGATATTCAAATGCATATAATCCTAAAGGCCCTAAAAATTCTGGAGACTCATGCGCTTTTCCATTGAATTCTATTGGTTTTCCAGCCGGACCGAAAATAACTTTATCTCTCATAGAAACACCATAAACAGTAAAAATATGATAAATATAGAAATGAATTTAAAAAATTAAAAATATTATAATAATTAAAAAAATTTACAATTTTTGGATTTAAGAAAAAAAGAAGAAAATTAAATAGAAAATTCTATTTAATTATAAAATTCCCATAGCTTTGTTGGTTTTAGCAATGGATTTTTCATTGTCAGATTCCATTTCCAACATTGCACGGATAGCATCAACGTTTTCAGGCACTACATCGGATTCTTGGTGTACTGCTTGCATGTAGAACAATTCATTGCCTACTACGTTAATGGATTCTTTCCATACTGGAATCTCATATAAATCGTTTCTGCTTCTTCCTAAATCTTTAGCATATTCCATAAGTGCTGCAGTTGAGTCAAGGCCAGCTGCTGCTTCAACCACCATAACTCTGGAACGTTTTTCAAGTGCATCAATGACTTCATCAGTACTTACTTCATTATTGATTTCCACCATCAAGTTGTGTTGGTGCATTAAAGTGGTAGGTACAAGTAAAGCCATTGTAGTAACGTCAATGCCTTTCATTACAGTCTGTACATCAGGACCGTGGTGAGAAGGAACTTTTGGAGGGTTAGGAACAATAGCGTTAATAGGACCTTTTTTGATTTCAGAAGGGGCAGATCCTCTTCTAACC
>JAEEWY010000114.1 GCA_016291275.1 Methanobrevibacter sp.
TTAACTAAAAAAGGATGTGAAATAATGCCTGTAGTAACAATTGTTGGAAACCCAAACATAAGTGTAGAAGATAAAAGAGAAATGGTAAAAAAAGTAAGTGAAACTGTAGCGGAAGCATACAATTTGCCAATTGAAGCAATCACTGTTTTAGTGGAAGCTTTACCACCTGAAAGCATAGGTGTTGCTGGTGAATTATTAATTGATAGAAAATAATTAATTTCTATCATCAATTTCTTTTTTTTAAAAATAAAAATAATTAAATTAAATTTTCTAAAAACTCCTTTTCAAAATCCAAATATTCATTCAATAAATCTTTGAATTTTTCATTCTCATCACTATCAACCATATCCAATGAAATTACATTTTTCAAACTATCAATGTTTGATTGAATTGGAACTTTGTATTGATTCAATACCATGCCTGGCAAGTGACCTCGATTTTCACCAATCCATTGAATGAAAATATTTTTTGAGTCTACAAATTTTTCATCATGAATCAAATTTTCAAATTTTTCAAGGTATTCATTTTCAAAAATATCATCAAATGAGCTATCTGAACTGTGAGATATGTATTCTGTTACACTAATATTGATGTTTTCTTCATAAGTTTCATTATATTGATTAGTCAATTCATAATTTAGATACTTAGCAATGCAACAATTAATTTTATTCTTAGTTTGTCTTAACATTTCATTTGATTCAACAAACTCTTCCTGAGAGACTTTTTCAACTTCAATATTTTCATCTTGAGAAGACTTTTCATCATCCAACTTAACATACTTTCCAACCAAAAATTCAAAATTGCAATTTTTGCAAAATTGACTTCCATCTTCTCTTTGTGTTCCACACATTGGACAATACTTAAAATTAGACATCATGTTCTCATCTCCAAAATTCAAGATCTGTTTTTAATGTATTCTGCTCTTTTTTCATGAGCCTCTTCTTCAGTTGGGAATAAACCTAAATGCTTGCCGTCAACTTCAGCACTCCACATGAATAAACCTTCCTCATAGAAAACACCTTCATACTTAGAGGATTTTTTCTGACTTAATGTTGAGTCTGACTTTTTGGACTTGGATTTGGAAACTTTAGCTCCACCGCTAACCTTAACCTTCTTTTTAGCTTTTTCTTTTTGGACCTTATTTCCGCCTTCAACCTTGACCTTATTTTTTTCATCATCTTTTTTAAATTCCTTAGCATAATCCAATTTAGATTTCTTATTGGACTCTTTGCTTTTAGCCATTTCCTTCTTAATGCTTGACTTTGAATCAATTGATTTGATTGGCTTTGAACTTTTGGTCTTTTTAGCATTCTCTTTTGCTTTAGCCCTTAACTTATCCCTTTCCTCAAGGGTGATTGTCTTATAGCCGCCTTTGACCTTGACATCAACCAAATCGTTTTCCTTCAAGTAATCTTTTCTTGCCTTGATTGCCTCATTCTCAGTTGAGTGATATGAGATTATCTGTCCCTTAACGCTTGCAGACCATAATTTCTGTATTTTGCTGAATGAGATTCCTCTTGCTTTGGAATATGCACCACCTATCTTTCTAGGCATTGGAATTGAATGGATATAAATTTCCCTTGCTTCAAAAGCCTCTTTAGATGATTGGTACAATCCTAATTCCTTTTCTCCATGCTCTGCTTTCCACATGAAAAGATTATCGTCATAGGAAATTCCCAAACATTGTGAATACGGAACATCAGGTTGTCTTATCTTTATCTCCTGATTGTTTATTCCATAAACAAGATTTTCATCCTTTTCCTCTTTTGCTTTAGGGATGTACAATTCATTCAATATCTGTATGATTTCATTGTTGGGACTGGATTGCCTAAGTCTTATGAAATCCTTGCCATCATTAATTGCTGATTTTAACCTAATCAGGAAGTCTGCATCCTGTGTTCTTCTGCTAAGCTTATATTTAGGCCTTATAAAGTCCTTATCCCCAGAATAATTTACATAAAACCAGACACATATATTGAAGATGATCTTATGTGCTTCACTTGCAGCCTGAAGCTCACCGCTTATATCATTTGAAGGGCTTTTAGATAAAAGTGGATTAGTGGATTGATTTGCAGACTCATCACGGAAATCATCATTGCTAACTGAAGAATCGCTTTTAACTTCATTAAAACCAGTTTTATAATCCCTTAAGCCACCATTCTGAACATAAGGCTTATTTGTTTGTTGTGATGGCCTGAATCCACCAGTTCCATCACTGTTTAATGTATTGTGATAAACATCATTTCTTAATCTTCTAAGCTTTGAAAAGTCATTTTTTATGTTGTTAGGCAAAATATTAGCCTTATTCAACTTTTCAATCCTTTTATATTGGCTGTTTTCATCATCCTTGATTCCTTCATAAGCGAAAATTGCCTTAGTGATCTTTTCAGCTATTCTTCCAGCAATCAGAATAGCTTCCACCCCATCTCCTTCAATGAGATTCTTATCCATCCTGGCACAGTCTAAGTAAATGTCTCTAAACTGATTTTCCAAGAAACTAAAACAAAATTCACTCATACAAACAACTCGTTAATAAAAATAATAAATCAATGAAAATTATAAATGAAATAAAAATTCTACCTAATGTCCTAAAATGTCCTTTAAGACATCTGATGCAGGATCCATACCTTGTGCACCAATCAACAATACACCATCATCATTATCTGCAGTTTCCATAATGTATCCTAAAGCATCATAGAGCTTTTCAAAATGATTGTACTTGATATGCTCATCATCCAATTTGGCAAAGAATATGTCCTTTTCAAAGTCTTCAACAAAATTCAAATGGTCCACCAAATCAACGCTTGAGGATAATGTTAAGTAAATCTCCCTTTTCTTAGCGCTTGGATCTTTTTCAATCAAGTCATCATTTCTGTGGCGCAATTCCTTAATCACTTCTGCCAAAGCCTCTGAATTGAGTCCATTCAATGTCTCACCACGAGAACCTCTGATTGCACAGGCAACATACAAATCATTCTTATCCAATTGCTCTGCCAAGTCATAGCTTGCCCTAACGGTGTTCTTTATTCCATCAGGATTATGTGCAAAGTCATCAATGACTATAGGTTCATCATAAAGTCTTGTAAACCTTCTGCTTAAAGGCCTATAGGTTTTTACACCCTCTACAATATCCTCTATTGGAATCTCCAATGAAATGCATGCAGAAATTGCAGAAAGGATATTTCGGATGAAATGCTCACCAGTGAATGGAAGCTCTTCAAAGCTTAAGATTGGATTTCCATCATACTTTATTTGCTTTTCAACTCTATCAAAATAGACTTTCTTATCACTATCTGCATCATAATCTTCGATTAGATCTCTTTCCATTGAAGTGAAGTAAGCGTCAACACCATCATTTAAGAACTGTTTCATGTTCAAGACATTCTCATCATCAAAATTAAGGACAACTCCACCTTTATTTGTAGCTTTTACTACACCTGAAGTCTCTTCAAATACATCTTCTATTGAATTTACAAGACCAATATGGTCCATTGCAACATTGGTTACAACACCAACATCCGGATTGATTGCTGAAGACATTATCAATGCATGGTTTTTCATCAAGTCTGTTCCCCAACCTTGCACTTCTGAAACTTCAATTACAAGATAATCGAACACTTCCTTGTTTGGAATGTCACATATGAAATTGAATAGTCTTGGGTCAACTCCCTGATTTGCCAAAACCTCTTCTGAAATCAATTTTGCAACCATTGGGTCAATCAATGTGTTGAATTCTGATTTAGCGTCAGTGTTTGTGAATACATTATATCCTGCATGGGATAGGATATGATAAATCATATGGGAGCTTGTGGATTTGCCGTTTGTTCCACTTATCACAACTCTTTTACAGTCAGGAACCAAATTGTCAATTGTCCATTTGATTGCAAATGCATTTGCAAATTCAATTCTATCCACTACTATCACTGGAAACTGGAGCTTTTCAGCCATTTCCAAAGCATCTTCCTTAGGAGTCAATGTGATTAGGCAAGCGACATTCTTTTCATTTGCTATTTCAACTCCTTTGCCGTTAATCCAATGCCTTATTACAATATCTCCCTCTTGAGCTTCATTCAATGTTTCAAATATTCCAGTGAATCCATTTGAAGCCTTATAGCTATTGGAACCGTAAATCTTGCCTCCAATGGAATCTGCAAGCTGGTCGATAGAAAAAGTGTTTAAAGAAGATACGGAATCTGCTAATTCATTTAAAAAATATGTTTTTGACATTTCAATCCCTTGATGTGTTTATAAAAAGAATAATAGAATAAAAATAATTGGTAAATTATTGATAAATTTTAAATTTAAGTTATTTAATTGAAATCTTATGAAAAGAGATAAAGTTTTCCTAAAATTCCAATTGCACATACTGCTACAGTAAGTAGCCAATAGCTTAAAACAATCTTGATTTCAGAGATTCCCTTGTAATTCAAGGTATGATGCAAAGGCTCTACAGGCAAGGTAATTATATGAGCTCTGTGCATTAGGCTTATGATAGTTGATACGATTGGAACAGCTAATGCAAGCACTCCAAAGTAAGGCATGTCAGTTAGGAACACTGCTGCTGCATAACCGGTACCTAAGATAAAAGATCCTGTATCACCCATGAATATTGAAGCAGGATACTTATTGAATACCAAGAATCCAAGACAGATTGCAGTCAAGAGACCAAATGGATAAAGTGCTGTTGGATTTCCAAACAGGTATCCGTAAACACAGCATGCAAATGATGCAATAGCTATTATTCCAGCAGCTAAACCGTCCATACCATCAATGAGATTCACTGCATTGATTGCACCTAATACACCTATGATCAAAACAGGATATGCCAAAAGGCCTAAGTTGAATCCACCGCAAGTTGCTACAGCACCTGTAAATGCCAAGAATAAACCAGGCAATAGCTGTACAATGATTTTTACTCCTTCACTTGGCTCGTATTTGATTGGAATTTCAGCTACAATCTCAAGCTTGCCTTCATCAACCAAGGCGC
>JAEEWY010000115.1 GCA_016291275.1 Methanobrevibacter sp.
GTAGCATATGGTGAATGGGTATGTGCAATACCGTAAACATCCGGCTTTTCCCTGTATATTGCCAAGTGCATTCCCACTTCAGATGATGGCTTTCCTTTAGTTAGGACTTCGCCCTTTTCATTAACAAGAACAATGTCCTCTTCCCTTAAGTCTGCAAGGGATTTTAAGGTAGGTGTAATGGCTACAATATCGCCGCTTTCACCTTTGAATCTTGCACTTACATTGCCAGCTTTTCCAGAGACCAATCCTCTTTCAAAAACATATGCTGACATTTCCACTACGGATTTAACAATTTCCTTTTCCATATTATCATCCTTAATAAATATCAAAATTCATAAAAAAAGAAGATAAAAATAGCTATTAAATAGCCAATTATCTTAAATATCTATTTTAATCAATTAATCAATGAATTTCAATTGCTTGTATATGCCACCTACATCAATGATAGGAACCTCTGCAGGGGTTGGTACGATGTTGTAAATCTTCTGGAACTCTGTTTGAGTCTGGAAAGTACCTGAATTTATGCAGTGAATTCCCTTATAGTTTGTATAGGTGTTAATGTGAACGTGTCCTGTATGCAATACATCAGGGACGCTATCAATAACCAAATGATCCTCAAGCTCTGAAGCAAGTGGAGTTCTCTCACCATACAATGGAGCCAAATGCCTTTTTCTTAGGAATTCCTTCATTACAAGGTCATTTCGCTCATGTGAGAAGTCATTTGATCCCATCACCATGTCATCTATTCCCCTTCCATGGTAAATCAATACCTCAAGGCCATCCAAGCTGACAGTACTTGGATTTGATAGGAACTCTACATTATTCAGCTTGTATAATGATTTAGCGTACTTTTCAGGAACAGCTGGCTGTGGCTCTGCAACTCTTGAAGCATCGTGGTTTCCAGGAGTGATGATGATTTTAATGTCACTTCTGATATCACCAACCAAACGTGCTGCCTCATCGTATTGTGCGGTAATGTCCTTTATTGCCAATTCCTTATCCTGGTTTGGATAAACACCGATACCGTCTACAATATCTCCACCGATAATCATATACTTAACGTTATTAGCCATTTCCCTTTGCTCTTCGTTTCCATAGTCACCATTAAGCCATTTGGTGAATCTTACAAATGCATCTTCAAGGAATGTTGAACTTCCTATATGGATGTCTGATGTGAATACAGTACCGAAATCAACCTCTTTCCTATCCTTTCTTGGAACGTCAGGGTCAATGAGATTTTGGCAAATTGCCAATTGGTTTTCACTTTGGCCAGCTCTTTTTTGTGCAATTACACCAATGACTTCATCTCTCATTAGGTTTCTTGCAGCTCTGATAAGCTCATCATTGTCCTTGCTTACTAAAATAGGCATGGAACCTGTATCATCTTCCACTTCAATCAGGTAATGGCCGTTTTTAGTGCTTCTGATGTCTGTAATCATTACGATTAGGTTCAAGTCAGTTTGGTTTTCAGTGATTTCATTGATCTTTTGCCAGGTCCTGAGTTCAGGCCTTTTTTCCAATATTCCAGATAATTTCTTGTATCTGTTTTGGAAGTATTCGATTAGGTTTCCAATCTCTCCGCTTGTGTATGATTTGTTGCTTGTATCCTTAAGGACCTTGAATTTGTCAAAGCTGACTTTTGATTCTGTTAGGTTTCTTTTGTATTTAACTTCAACCTCTTTTGAAACCTCAGCATCTTCAATTTTAACCATATGCTCACTAGCATAGCCCGGGTTTATTTTTGGCTTTGGCTCTTCCTTAGGCTTTTCTTCCACTTTAGGCTTCTCAATTTCAATGCCAGCTTGCTTGTTTTCTGGAGCTTTTGTCTCTATTGGTTTTGTTTTGATTGGTGGCCTTGCTTCTACCTTAGGCTTTTCATCTTTTATAGGGCTTTTCATTTCTAGATTGAGCCCTTCCATTTTCATGATGGTGTTTACATCAATTGGAACCATATCTTTAGCATAATTTCCGCTTTTCAATTTAACTATAATTTCTGAACTTAAATTTATAGGATTTTTAGAGTTTCTGATTAAATCATAAGCCTCTGGAGATAATATTATCCCTTTCCTTGCAAATTTAATTAGAATTTCAGCAGTCATGTTTAATCCTTCCTTTATTTTGGCAAAATCATTTCATCATCATTTGATTTTGCTCACGAAACAGTTCCATTACATTCGTTAATATTTTTAATTCAATCTTATATTTATATTATCTTTTTATTGTTAATAAAATAATCTATATTGCATTATTTTTCGATAATCTTATTATATATAAATAATATAAACTATATCATTATAAGATACTAACATTATATCTTCATCACATTTAAAACTTATTGAAGGCCATGAAAAGTATAAGTTTTATTGATGAAATATAGAAAAGATTGCTTATAAAAAAATAATAAAAAAATTAAAGAATTAATTCATAAAGGGTATAAAAATGAAAATTTCAAGAATAATACTTATCATATTGTTATTTTTTGTCTTTTTTGAAATAGGGCTATTCAGTTCCTATACTTTAGCGACTGGAGAAGTTCCTGATCCAGGAGAATTAATAAATATGCAAGTCAGCACTGTAACCTCATTTTTCAGTCCTGACAATGTTGGCGGATTGCTTATTAAAGATCCGGACAATGTAAATGTAACAAATAGATTTGAATTGGCTGACAGGCTCTCAGAGGTGGCGGATGTCGATGGGGTCAATGTAGATAACATGACAGTCACAACCGTGGATGACACAGATAAGGATGAGTTCAATGTAACTGTAACCGCTTTCGGCTATTCCAAGCCTAGTGGAAAATCCGGTTCAATCATCATCAATGGTGAGCCAGATTATAAAATCATTGCTACAGCTACTGCTGAACACACAATCAATGGTATTGAAGTTAAGTTGGATACATTAAAGGTTGATTCAATCTTGAAAATATTTGACGCTGATGACAATAGCTATTCCATATTGGATGAAGGCAATTCCAGCTACAAATCAAGCTCCAGCTCAAAATATAAATCCAGTTCAAGTACCAGTTCCAGCTCAAGCCTTAGCTCTAGCTCTAGCAGTTCCAGTTCATCCAGTTCTAGTTCCAGTTCCGGTTCCTCTGATTCAGGATCAAGTTCCTCATCTGATGGAGGCTCCTCTTCAGGAGGATCTTCTGGAGGCTCTAGCGGCGGTTCCTCTTCCGGTGGTTCCAGTGGAGGTTCATCTGGAGGTTCCACTGAATCTACAAGCGAGCTATTAGCGCCTTTATTCTATTTATTTTAGGTTTAGCTATTTTTAGCTAAATCAATTATTTATTAAGATTTTCAAAAGATAAAAACAATAACGGAACGTCCTAAAAGGTGATATGATGATTAATCTTATTAGCATGGGTTCTGATATAGGAAACATTACCATAAATGCATTCAATGCCATAATTGAAGCAGATATTATAGTCAATTATGATAACATTGACTTAAGCGATTTGGATACATATTTAAAAGACAAGGAAATCATTGTAAATGGCTTAAAAGAGTCCAATGACGTAATCATTGGCTTGGATGAATCAGAGTCTATTGAAGAGACTGATGATATCTATTCAAAGCTTGAGGAATCCTATTCAAAGATAGAATTGGCCATTTCAAGGTCTAAAGACAATAATGTCGCCTTAATCTGCTCCAACAGGAGAAACATTTATGGAATAGTAAATCTATTGATTCAAATGAGCTCAAAGTATAATGATGTCGAGTTTAAGATTTATCCTGCTGTTTCCCCTATAGATTACAGTTCAGCTGTATTGGGAGCTCCATTGAATGATTTTGTAGCTATTGACTTGAACAACCATCTCGTATCAGACAATGAGCTAAACAATAAGATTAAGTTTGCCTTAAAGAATGACTTTGTTTTATTCATACACAATCCGATTGGCGAAAATGATGACAAGGCCAATTTCAATATTTTAAAGGAAGTCATGGATGACTTTAACAATGAATTATTAGTTGGAATTGTGAATGAAGGATATAGATATGAAATCTCAAAGTTCAGTGAAATCAATGATGAAAGCGTTAAAGAGAATTCAGCTTTGATTATAGGAAACAAGTTGACTCACAAGCTTGAGGATTATATGGTGACTTCATCTGACTATATAGTCAAGCCTAAGTTCATTTCACAAAACATTGATTTCTTTGAAAGGTACTTGAAGGATGAGACACCTAAGGGCCTTGACTATGATTGCGAATATTTGCCATGCCATAAGGAATTGGAGGCATGTGATTTCTGTTATTGTCCTTTCTATCCATGTGCTGATGGATTGACTGGCGGTGAATGGATCAAGGACAAGGATGTATGGAGCTGTCAACACTGTGACTGGGTTCATCTTGAAGAGCCATGTCAGGCCATAAGAAAAGGTTTGGAAGACATTCTGGAAGACAAGAACGATTTGAAAACCAAGCATATGGAGCTATTGAAATTGAGACGTGAATGTCTATTGAAAACTTTAAAATAAATTTTTAATTTAAATTTTTTTATTTAATATTTTTTAATTTAACTTTTTAACTTATATAACAATCAAGAATTATACTTATTTATTACATATTAAAATAAAGAAGGTTTTTAAAATGCCAAGTGTAAAAGATATTTTAATTGAAATGAAAGATATGTCGGAATTAATGGTTGATTTAGCTTATTCTGCTGTTTTATTCAACAACAAGGCAGCAGCAGAAGAGGTATTGACCCTTGAAAACAGACTCAACAGCATGAATTATGAAATCAAGAAGCAATCTCTTGTAGCTGCACGTTCACTTGAGGATGCAGAAAAATTGACTACCTTGCTTGAGATTGCAGAAGCTGCAGAATCCATGGGAAACGCTGCAAAGGATTTAGCTGACTTGACTTTAAAAGGATTCGAACCACACCTTGTATTCAAGATGGTTATGGAAGAGTCCGAAAG
>JAEEWY010000116.1 GCA_016291275.1 Methanobrevibacter sp.
CTTGCCGTTAATCATAATGATATAAGGCTCTCCGTTAACTAAAATGAAGTCGTAATCCTCTGCTTCCAACATTTCAAGAGTGTCCTTATTGTTGATGAAAGATCCGTAATCTCCAAGCTCTTCCTTAATGGCTTTCACTTTCTTTTTCTTTAGGAAATATCTTTTTTTAATTTTCAAAACCAGCACCTTAAATTTTTATAGTATTTTAATTTCATTAATTAAAAATCTTATGAATTATATATGTACTTTATTTTAATAATATTTTACTAAAATTTAATAAAATTATTTCAAAAAGAATAAAATTAACATAGTATAGTTTTTATATTTTGGGATACAATATAATAATATTAAATTAATTTAGAAATAATCTTTAAATAAGTTAAAATGAGATTTAAAAGATTAGAATATTCTATTTTTCAATTTAATCGATAATTTATTAAACAATTTTGTGATTTTTTATGAGTGATAAAAACGAATGGGGCAGTAATCTATCATTTGTTTTAGCAATGGTAGGTTCTGCTGTAGGACTTGGAAATATATGGAGATACCCATACGTTTTATACAGCAATGGTGGAGGAGCATTCTACATTCCATATATCGTTGCTATATTGCTGATGGGAGTTCCATTTTTAATCTTGGAATATGGTGTTGGATATAATTTCAAATCATCCTTTCCAAAGGCTATTCGTAAAATACATGCAAATTATGAATTTTTAGGATGGCTCTTGCCTATTTCCGTATTCATAATCATGATCTATTATTCATGTATACTTGGATGGGATGGAATATATGTAATATTAAGCTTCTTTAAGGGATGGGGAGCAGACCCTAATACCTACTTTGCAACTACCTTGCTTCAATCTCAAGAATCATTTAGTGGAATAACTAACTTCATTCCAGTCATTGCTACTGCAATGCTTGCAAGCTGGGCAATCATATGGTACATTTCCCACAAGGATCTTGAAGAGGGACTTGGAAAGGTAAGTAAAGTTCTTGTTCCTTTATTGTTTATAATCATGATTGTGATTGTAGCATTCTCCTTAACCTTGCCGGGTGCAATGATAGGATTGAATGAGCTCTTTTCACCTGATTGGAGCTTGCTCTTGGACTTTGACATATGGATGGCAGCATTCGGTCAGATAATCTTCTCATTAAGCTTAGGTATGAGTATTGCATTCACTTATGCAAGCTATACAGGAGAGGAAGGAGACTTGATAACAAACACATTATCCATTGCATTTGCAAATTGTGCATTTGAAAACTTCTGTGCATTAGGAGTATTCTCAATCCTTGGATACATGTCACTTCAAAGCGGTACAGCAATAGCAGACCTTGTAACTCAAGGTACCGGATTGGTATTTGTAGCTTATCCTACCGTATTGAATGTATTAGGCCAATATGCAATTATAATTGGTCCTTTGTTCTTCTTGACAGTTTACCTTGCAGGGCTTACAAGTATATTGTCCACTATCGAACCGTTGGCATTCAGTATTCAAAACAAGTTCACATGGTCCCGTAAGAAGACCATGACTGTCCTTTGTATAATAGGAGCTGCATTATCCATGATGTATGCAACCTCCTATGGTGGAACACTCCTTGGATACGTTGATGCATATATCAACCAAATAGCTATTCTCTTCGGTGTCTTAGTGGAATGTAACCTATTTGCATGGACTTTCAGTTGTGAAGAACTTATTCCAACTTTAAATGCACGTAGTAGAACCATTAAATTAGGCAATTGGTGGGTTTATATAGTTAAATACATTTTACCATTGGTCATTGCAATCGTATGGATCGGTGGAGTATTGGACATTATAAACACCGGTTCAATGCATGAATTGATTGTATTTGCTGTTCTTACCATTATATTGCTTGCATTGACTTTCATATTTACCAAAATGCCTGCTACAAACGAAGATTGGAATAAAACTGAATATAGATTATAATTTATTTTAAATTATTTTCTATTTTCTATTTTTTTTAAAAAAAAGTAAGTTTATTAATTATTTTTTCTATTTTTTAATTTTTATTTTAAAAAAAGTATTTATTATTTTTAATCTATTTTTTCCAAAAATCTGCTTCCTAAATGCTCTATTTTAACTACATCAGCTAATTTTTCCTGAATATTCTTGATCATATCCTCATTATTGGAAGCTACAAAATAGATAACATTCGCTTCATACTGCTTTTCAACAACAGCTAAATTCTTAGCTCTGATCTCATTGTCAATTGTCTTTATATGCTGATATTCAAAGCTGAACTTGAATATCTCATACAATTCCATATCAACTATCTCAGCAATTGAAAGGGTTTCAAGAACTGATTTACTGTAAGCACGAACCAAACCTCCTGCACCAAGCTTGATTCCACCGAAATATCTTGTTACAATAGCTACAATGTTTTCCATCTCATTCTTCTTTAATACATTAAGCATAGGCCTACCTGCAGTTCCGCCTGGTTCTCCATCATCATCAAATCCTTCCCCATCACTCACTACATATGCAGTGCAATTGTGTGTTGCATCCTTGTATTCTTCAGATATTTTATTTATGATCTCTTTCGCTTCCTTTTCATTCTGTACAGGGAAAAGTCTGCAAATGAATTGAGATTTCTTAATATCTATAGATGTTTGGAAGGGTTTAGCTATTGTTTTCATAGTATCGTTCAATATTTTTGATTATTAGAAAATGTTTTATATTAATTATTTTATATTAATAACATATACATTTATATGTTTAATTGATATAATATTAATTTTGATAAGTTTTATAACTAAAATTATTAAAATCATCGAGGTGAGATCATGGAAGATAAGAAAGCAAAGTTTTTGGTATACATTGTTATAGCTTTTATTGCTTTTATTGCAAGCAGTGCAGTTTTTTCTATGACTGGCGGTCTTTCCGATTGGATTGCAACCAGCGATTACGATGAGGATAAAAACAACAACGGCTATTTAGACAGTTCAGAAAATGGGGGAGGATTATTCTCACTTTTCGATTCAAAGGATAATGGCGATAATTACAACAGTTACAATGATGAAGGCAATGACTGGTCTGAACTGATTGATAAAGGAATGAACAAGATTTTCAATTCAGACAATTCCGGTTCAAGCTCAAGCTATTACTCAAGCTCAAGCTCTGATGACAATCCTGACCTTCTCGCAAGACTTTTAAGATTCTTTATAAGCAACGGATAATTAAAGAAAATCTTTAATTAATCCAATTCTCTTTTTTCTATTTTTATTTTATTTACAATTCAAATTCTTAAAAATCCTAATTTTTAATTATTTTCCAGATTCAACTATTTTCATCAGTTTTTCTGAAAACTCTACAATCTCCTTTTGTCCAAATGCCTTAGCAATTCTTCTAATTGCATCCAGATTCCTTACATAAGCATCAAGCCAGGAGAATATGTCTCCAGGATATGTTTGGATTTGATATTCCTTAAGAAGAGAGTTGGAAATGTCAATTGGATCCTTTCCATTCAACCTCTGATTGATAATGTAATAGGAAATACCCCTTTGCAGGCATTCACAGAATGGCCTTTCATTGCAGTCACATCTTAGGAAATCAATTTGAATCTTAAGCAAAGCGTCCTGGAATTTCTTGTCAATCTTTGAAATCGCTTCCCCAGAGGATATGATATCCAATGTGGATTCGGCAAATAACCTTGTAGAAAAGTTCATCTTCAATGCACTTATTATCTGTTTATGAACAACAGGAGCCAAATAAGCGTTTTCAAACAATTCCAAATCAAGAGCTATTGACTGAACTTTCAATAGGTCATTGGAATTGACTTCATTTTTAGTCATCTTTTCATGAATGTCAGCAAAGATGTTTTCCTTAAACTTGATCTGCTTGACTGCAGCAGAACTATTATTTTTCCTGTTTTTAGACTTATTTGAAGTTTTCTTATTATAAATCACATCTGACTTATTAACCTTAGATTTATCTTTTTTAGAGGATTTATAATCATTCTTTTGATTGTCAATATTGGAATCATCATCAGAAGACTTATAATCCTTAGATTGATTCAATCCATTGAAATAATCAGCAATATTATCAATATACTTGCTGGTTTTGGATTCCTTTTTAGTCTCCTTTTTAGGAACTGGCTTTTCATCCACATTCTCTTCAACAATGAACTTAATTCCAGAACTTTCATTTTCTTTAGGTTCTTTAAGTTCTTTAGGTTTATCTTCCTTAGGTTTAATGGATTTTTCCTTAATCTTATTCTCTTTAGACTTATGGGACTTATTCTTGTTCTTCTTATCTTTTTTAGACTTGTTTTTCTTTTTAATGTCCTTTTTACCCTTCTTATCCTTCTTGTCCTTTTTATCCTTTTCTTTTGTCTCTTTTTTATCTTTATTATCCTTTTTAGAACTATCTTTAGCCTGTTGTTTAGACTTGTTCTTTATCTTCTTGTTTTTCTTTAAGGCATTCTCATTACTTTCATCAATCTTTTCAGAAAGTAACCTTAGCTCTTTCAGATTAGTCTTAAAGAATGGCTTATTATAATAATAGCTTAAGTAATTCGGATCATTGATTGAATCCTTGATGATAACACCATCATCAACAGATAAAAATGACATTGCAACTGCTCTACCGAAGCGAGTTGTATCAATTGTATCGTCTGCATGTATATTCACTGCATCCTTATCTTCAAGTTCATCAAGTGCTGTCATTATATCCATTGGAACTGGAATATTTTGATAGAATTCTTCAACATCCTTCACTTTCCTTAAGGACTTTGATGATATATCGGCAAGTATCTGTTCAAGTCATCCATCCTCTGTATAATCCACGAAAATATCCTCGACATCGCTTTCAAGTAGGTCAAGTGCAACATCCTCTTCACTTTCGTTGTCAAACTCACTTCC
>JAEEWY010000117.1 GCA_016291275.1 Methanobrevibacter sp.
AGCTAAAACACAATATGAACAACCAAAAAGTGTATCTGCTCTTGTTGTAAAGACATTAAATGTTTTATCACTATCTTTAATTTTGAAAACAATTTCACTTCCTTCAGATTTGCCAATCCAGTTCTTTTGAAGTTCAATTGTAGTTTGTGGCCAATCTAAACCTTCAAGATCATTTGCTAATCTATCTGCATATGCAGTAATTTTTAGCATCCATTGTCTCATTGGCTTACGAATTACTGGGAAACCTCCTCTTTCGCTCTTTCCATCAATGACTTCTTCATTAGCTAAAACTGTTCCAAGTTCAGGACACCAGTTAACAGGTCTATAATCAACGAAAGCTAAACCTTTATCAAACATGTGAGCAAAAATCCATTGCGTCCATTTATAATAATTTGAATCACAAGTCATTATTTCGCGATCATAATCATATGAAAAACCAAGGGATTGAATTTGTCTTCTAAAATTATTTATATTTTTGATTGTGAAACCTTCTGGATGTTCGTTCATCTTCATAGCATATTGCTCTGCAGGAAGGCCAAAAGCATCCCAACCAATTGGATGTAAAACATTAAATCCTTGCATACGTTTCATTCTTGAAATGATATCGGTTGCTGTGTATCCTTCTGGATGCCCAACATGCAAACCTTGGCCACTTGGATAAGGGAACATATCAAGTGCATAATATTTTGGCTTAGAAAAATCTCTTGTATCACAAGCATATTCTTTATTTTCTAACCAAACTTTTAACCATTTTTTCTCAACACTCTTATGATCGTACATAAATTCAATCTCCTTTTTATAAAAAAACGTCCTTAAATAACTCTAAGGACGTAATATTACGCGGTACCACCTTAGTTCATCTAATGAATTAGATGCACTTAATTAAATATAAATCGATGTGAGATTTTAAAGGAACTTTGTTGATTTCCACCAGCCATCAACTCTCTAGATAACTTCCTTTAAATTAGTCATCGCGAAATATTATATCAAACTTTTGTAAAGTTCAATATATTCTTGGCAAGATTTTTTCCAAGTATGATCAACTTTTAAGGCATTCTTAACAAGTTTATTCATAATTTGCTTGCCTGAATTGTAAACCATTAATGCTTGAGCAACTGAAGTCATAGCATCAATAGTTGAATATGCTGTAAAACCAAATCCATCAGCAACATCTTGATTGTTTGTATTTAAATCAAAAGGAATTACTGAATCATATAATCCGCCAGTTCTTCTAACAATTGGTAAAGCTCCATATCTTTGAGCAATCATTTGACCTAAACCACATGGTTCAAATGCACTTGGCATGATAAAGAAATCACTAGCTGCATAAATCTTATGAGCAAGTTCATTATTATATCCAATATATACAAAAACATTTTCAGGATATTGTCTTTGTAAATTCTTGAAGAACTCTTCAGCGTATGCGTCTCCACTTCCTAAGACAGCAAATTGACCAGCACTCTTAACAGCAAAATTTGCCATTGCTAAAATGAGGTCAATACCTTTTTGATCAGTTAATCTTGAGACAACTGAGAATAATGGTTTTTTAGGATTTAAATTAAATTCCTTGCAGAAAGCCTCTTTATTTGCGGCTTTTCCTTTCTTATATTCGTTAGCTCTCCAGTTTTTATAAATGAAAGGATCTCTTAAAGGATTAAATTATTTATAATCCATTCCATTTAAAATACCAACGAAATCACCTTATCTAAGTTGTAAATCATAACTCAAACCTTTTGATCCCTCAGGTGTCAAAAGTTCATTTTTATGAGTTGGTGAAACTGTTGTGATTTTATCTGCAAAATAGATTGCAGCTTTTAAAGTTGAAACTTGATTATCAAGTCTAACTTTTCCTTCAGTATAAAGCGAATAATCTAATTCATATAAATCCCACAAACTTGATGCATTAAAGTATCCTTTAAAAAGTGGATTATGAATAGTTAAAACTGATTTGATTTTTCCTAAAACTGGATCTTGAGAATATTTTGTTTTAAGTAAGCAAGGAATCATACCAACTTGCCAATCATGGACATGAACTATATCCATCTTAATTGAAATCTTTTTAAGGAATTCAATGACAGCAAGTGAAAAGAATGCATAACGTTCACCATCATCAAAATATCCATATAATCCATTATTTCTCTTGAAGTAACTTGGATTATCAACAAAATAGTAATGAATTCCATCAAAATATGTGTGAATAACATTAAAAGGAATGATTCTCCAATTCATTTTGACAGTCAATGAATAAAGTTTTTTTGCTCTATATTTTGTAGGGTCTAAATCCTTATAATATGGGACAATAATCGAAACATTATTATCTTGTCTAACTAATTCTTTACTTAATGCATATGCAACATCTGCTAATCCACCAGTTTTAGAAAAAGGTAAGCTTTCAGCAGTAGCCATTAAAATATTCATAAACTAAATCTTAGCTCCTCTTGGGAAGAATAATGGTTCATCTTCTGTGCCTTGAACTTCTTTACGTGCTTGGAAAACAACACGTTTATCAGAGACAACATTTTTGAGATGGACACCTTTTTTGACGATTGTATGGGTGAAAATAATACTATTTTCAACTGAAGCACCTTCTTCAATGACAACGTCTCTAGAAATAATAGAATTTTTAACTTTTCCATTAATTGTTGATCCGTTTGCAATGATTGAATTAGTTACTTTTGCAGATTTACCATATAAAACTGGTCTTGAGTTATGAGTTGTTGTGTAAATTGTTGGACCACTGAAGACTAATTCTTTAAGTAAATTTTGGTTATTTAAAATTTCCATACTGTATTTATAATAATCTTCAAATGATTCAAATCTTCTCATGAATCCGTCAAATCTAATTGCGTGAACTTGACAAGCATATTTAATTGCGTAATCGAAAAGATCAGTAATTGTATTGAGTTTTGAAATATTTGAAACTGTTTCAAGTAATTCTTTTAAAAGTTCTCTTTCAACAATTATAATACCTGTTCCAATATCACATGGTTTATTTTCATCAGAGAAATATGTTTTTTGAACGTCACCTAACGAATTAATAACAAATTTCTTTGTCATTTTGAAATCTGATCCATCAGAAATGTGTGTGTAAACTGCTGACATTCTTCTTCCGCTCTTGATGTGCTCTTCAATAAATGAAGAATAATCAGCCTTAAAAATATATGATGGGTCACAAATCATAATATATTGATATTTTTCTTCAAATAAGAATGGGTCGTTACTTCTTAAACATTGAACATCTGTGTTAAAAACATGATTGTTACCTGTTTTTAAGAAATAACTTAATGAACCAGTTCTTGGATTTGTTAAATATGTATTTTGATTTCTAACATGTTTTGCAATACTGTTTAATCTATTTTTGACCATGATTGCGATATTATCGATTCCACTATTTGTGAGATTTGAAAGAGTGATATCAATAAATGCATATCTTGCTAAAAATGTTGTTGAAGCAAGTGGTCTATCATCTGTTAATTCACCAAGTCCTGGTGCTTCAAAACAGTTAACTAATGCGAATGTTTTATTCATTATTGAAGGCTCCTTTCATAATCGATTAATACAACTTTATCGCCATCTTTATTTATGACTTCATCATCCTTAATTTGTGTTTTTGGTCCAATAATTGCATTATTAACAATTGCATTTTTACCAATAACAACTCCAGGCATAACAACTGATCTTGTGACAACAGCTCCTTCTTCAATAACAACTTCATTAGAAATTACTGATTCAGAAACTTTACCAAAAATCATTGCGCCTTGATTAATTAAACAATCAGAAACAACTGCTTTTTTACCCATAAATGTTGGGGTTGAATGTGTATCTTCAGTGTAAATAATTGGATCTACATCAAAATTAATTGTTTCATCTGATCTTTGAGATGGTAAAAGTTCCATGTTTGCTTGATGTAATGAATCAAGTGTACCAACATCTCTCCAATATCCTTTAAATTTATATGCGTAAAGTTTTTTGCCTGAATTTAATAAATAAGGAATGATGTTTTTACCAAAGTCATGTTCTGTACCTTCAATTTTTCTATCTTTAATAAGAGCATTTCTAAGTTCTTTACATGAGAAAATATAGACACCCATTGATGCTAAATTGCTCTTTGGAACTTTTGGTTTTTCAACGAATTTTTGGATTCTTAATTGTTCATCACATTCAAGAATTCCAAATCTTGAAGCTTCTTTCCAATCAACTTCAATAACTGAAATTGTACAAGCAGCTCCTGTTTTGACGTGTTGTTCAAGCATTTCATCATAAGTTGTTTTATAAATGTGATCACCACTAAGAATGAGGACATAATCTGGATCTTCTTCATCTAAGAAGTCTAAGTTTTGGTAGATTGCATCAGCAGTTCCATCATACCAAGATAAACCTTCTTCAGTTTGACGTGGAGCAAGTGTTAAACATTTTCCATTAACACCATCAAATCCCCAAACAGAACCATTACCGATGTACTTATTAAGAGCAACTGATTCATATTGAGTTAAAACTCCACAGCTTTGAATGTTGCTGTTTGCAACATTAGATAGAGAAAAATCTATAATACGGTATTTTCCTCCAAAATAGACTGCTGGTTTTGCAATTTTTTTGGTTAAAGCTTGTAATCTCGTGCCTTTACCACCAGCAAGAATCATTGCAACGACTTTTCTTACCATATTTAAACCTCCTAAATTATGTTTATGTATGTATGAAAATTATAGTTGTTATTCTTTTTCAAAAAGTCTAACTGTACTTCTGTTTTTGTCACGTAAGACGATGAGTGTCTCATCAACAAGTGGTGAAATATCAGGAATCTTATCGTATGGAGCTGATAAAACGACTTGAAGTTTGAAATCATTAAGAAGTTTTATAGCTTGGGTCATTCTGGT
>JAEEWY010000118.1 GCA_016291275.1 Methanobrevibacter sp.
GATTGCTCATTTCAACTTCACTAGCTATCTTGTCAGAACTTGCAATAGCTCTTTTTACATCTTCCTTAATGTCTCCTTTACTTTTTTTCTCCTTTCTATCCATAGTAAAGTTAATTGCAAGCCATGATGCAATAATGAATGCCATCATGAGAATGGAGGATTCCAAGATAGTGTCAAAACCTCTTGTATAGTAAAGGATTTCATCAATAACTCCACCTGGAGATGCACAGATACTTGTTCCAAAGTATGGGGAAATATCTTTTAGCATTTCAGCAATTGGAGTCATATATGAATTGATCCAGCCCAGATTTTGTGAATTTTCAGGATATTGGGCTTCAGTAACACCAGGACTTTCCAAAATCTCTCCACCCCTATCATATGGAGCAATAGCCAAACCTGCATCCATTTGACTTTGAGGAGCTGGACGAGTGTAAAGTTGATCGCTTTCCAATCCTATAGGAATCAGGAATCCAGCAATCAAGAGCAAACCTAAAATTAGAGCGAACAATCTAGGAATATTCTTCGGATTTGCCAATTTATTCCATAATTTAGCTATTCTAGGCATTTTGGTCTCCTCCCAGCATTAATTGAAACTGATTTTTAAATAAATTGATAAGCATTATACATCAGCCCCTATCTCTTCTAAACGAGAAATAGCTCTAAACAGGATTAAGGTTACGATAATTGTAGTTGCAATTAAAGTCAAAAGAGCTAATGTAGAATTGTAAGTAAGTAAAATCAATGAAACTCCTACAGATGCCACTTCAGTATTGATTGTTCTTATGATTGGGTCTTTCACTCCAGGACCCCAAACTGTAGCAAGGCTTCCAAAAATGGCAAGTGCCAAACCTATGTAAACCCAAAGAGCAAGATTTAACATTATTTACCACCTTCAGAGTTTCTTGTTTCATTTTCATTGCTTTGAATCATTTTAGGAAGTGTAGAATAATCCTCTAATTTTGATTTGCGCACTTCATTTATCTTAATCAAAGCAAGCAAGAATACAATAATAGATAATGGATCAAGGACAGCGGTTAAAAAAGCAACATCCAAATATTTAAAGCTGACAATAGCTAAAAACAATCCTGCTTCCAAGATTGAAACCATTATTACCTTATCCAATGGTTTCTTTAAAAGGACAACTCCAATAGCACCTATTATCATCAAAGCAATTGATATTGTTGTCAAGTTAATAAATTCCAACATTTAAATCCCATTTCTATTATCTATAAAAATAATAATCATTAGTTTTCCTTATGCTCTTCCATATTCTTATCATAGGTTATTTCCTCTTCCAAATCCTTTAAGCTGTAAGCAATTGCATTTGCACCAATTGTAGAAGAGATAAAGAAAGTTGCAGCTAATACAAGACCAAATGGAGTTTGAATATACAATGCAATGAGTGCAGAAACACAGAATCCTATTACATTTATGTAAAGTAATTTTTCTGCTCTATCTTTGGTTATTACTGCTCTTAAAGCCATTAAAATTGCAATAACTCCAATAATTTCAATAAACATAATTTAACCTTGTATTTTTTAATTTATTTAATCTAAAGACTTTACTAATCGATTTTATTAATTATTTTATAATTATTTTATTAATTTAATCTTAATTATTCATATTTAGTATATCTGCCAAAGGATTTTGCTATTTTTCCAATTAATCTTGAACTTGTAGGATGGTGAATTCCTTGAATAGTGAATATTGCAATTACCATTCCACAAATGAACATCTCTGGGGTGATTCCAACGAATGAGAATATGAATATGAGTAGTGTCATGGTCAAAGCGCCAGTTGTTCCAGCATAACCTGGATCTGCACATAATCTATTTCCAATGTAAACAAGCAATGCAGCTATTAAACCGCCTTGAATTCCAAGAATGTAAACTCCAATTGAAGCCATCAATGTTCCTGCAGATGCATCTGGAGAACATAGAATGTTACCTTGGAAGAATCCTCCTGCCAAATCCCCTTTCCTATTTTTGATGGAATATCCTACAGTCTCTGCCCCTTTAACACCTGGAGCTTCAGGAAGACCAAGGAAAGTATCCACTATAACAAAATTAAGCCAAGAGATAATAGTTGCTAAAATCAAGCCAATTATTAGATCCATTATTCGCTACCTCCTTGAGGGTTTGGGAAAACATAATCGAATAGGTACTTGACAAAAATAGCTGAAAATAATCCCACTACAATTGCAATTAACAATCCATTATAAATCCAAAACACATTTAATGAATAAAAAATAGCTAGAATTCCTATAGCGAACACAGGAGTTGGAAATAGTGCACTTTTAGTCCAGGAAAACCTGATTGGCTTTTCTGGAAGAAGCGGCAATTTCAAAGCTAACGCTAAGACTATTGCAACTATGATAGCCACTATATAATTCATGAATAATTGAAATCCATTAGCAATTATACTAATCATAGTTAATATTATGTTATAATATAATATATATCTTTTATTACTTATTGCCAAGCCGAAAAAATAGGGCAAATTTATGATTATTTTTAAAATCAAAAATAAATTAAAAGAAATAATACAAAATAAAGAATAATTATTAACATTCAAGAAAAATAAGGGATAAAAAGGGATAAAAATTTAGGCACCCCTAAACTTAACTTATTTATATTTTCAATCTTCTCATGAATATTTTTTTTATATAAAATTACAAAATATTAAAATAGTATTAAAATTATAAATCTATACTAATATAGAAAATAAAATTATATCTATGATAAAAATCATAGGCATTAAATCATTGAAAAAATCATTTTACATTATAAATTAAAGGACCAGATATAATGGAAAATAAGGAAATTGTAGTTACTGGAGGATGCGGATTTATAGGTTCACACATTGTTGAAGATTTATTAGAAAACAACAAAGTGACCGTAATAGACAACTTGTCCTCTGGAAAAATGGAAAACCTGGAAAATCCAAATCATGAAAACTTGACTTTGATTGAAGAAGATCTTTTAGACTGTGATTTGGATGAGATTTTAAAAGGAAAGGATTACGTATTCCACCTTGCAGCAAAGGTAAGCGTGCCAGGAAGTGTTGCAGAACCTTTAGATTACAATGAGACAAACATTGACGCTACCTTGAAATTGCTTATGGCATGTAAAGACAACAACATCAAAAAGATTGTTTTCTCATCATCATCTGCAGTTTATGGAGAAAATCCAAACATGCCTTTGAAAGAGAGTGAACTTCCTATGCCTACATCCCCTTATGCTGCTCAAAAGGCAAGTGGGGAATTATACTTAAAATCATTTTATGAAAGCTATGGATTGAATTATGTAGCTTTAAGGTATTTCAATGTCTTTGGTCCTAGACAAGATGAAAACTCACCTTACGCTGCAGTAATCCCTAAATTCATCTCTGCAATCCTAAAAGGGGAAATCCCAGTCATATATGGTGATGGAGAGCAAAGCAGAGACTTTATATTTGTAAAGGAAATAGCTAAAGCAAACATTGCAGCATGTGAATCTGACTACAATGGAATAGTGAATGTTGCATTAGGCAAATCAATGACTATCAACCAATTATTCGATATTGTTAGTGATGTTTTGGAATCAGACTTAAAAGTTAATTATCTTGATGAGCGTCCAGGAGACATTAAACATTCATTAGCAGATATCAGCAATCTTAAAAATATAGAATTCAAGCCAGAAGATGACAAGTTTGAAGAGCAGTTAAGAGAGACTGTAGAATGGTTTAAAGAAGAAATGGAAAAATAATCATTCTCAAAAATTATACTAAATTATTTAATCAAGAAGAAGTGGAAAAATGAAAATAGAAGTATTAGACACCACATTAAGGGATGGAGAACAGACCCCTGGAATCTCCTTAAATGCAATTAAAAAATTAAGGATAGCTACCAAATTAGATGAAATAGGAGTCAATTCCATTGAGGCAGGATCTGCAATTACATCTGAAGGTGAAAGGGAAGCTATTAAATTGATTACCTCACAAGGATTGAATGCAGAGATTGTAAGCTTTTCAAGAACATTGCTTAAGGATGTGGATTACTGCTTGGAATGTGATGTCGATGCGGTAAATGTCGTAGTTCCCACTTCTGATTTGCATTTGAAATACAAGCTTAAGAAATCACAAGATGAAATGCTTGAAGATGCTGTAAAAGTGGTTGAATATGCTAAAGACCATGGTCTTGCAGTAGAGCTTGCAGCTGAAGACTCAACAAGAACTGACATAGAATACTTAAGGAAAATATTCAAGGCAACAATCGATGCAGGAGCAGATAGAATCTGTCCATGCGACACTTTAGGAATGCTTACACCACTAAAATCATTCAATTTCTATAGGAAATTCACTGATTTAGGAGTTCCTGTTAGCGCTCATTGCCATAACGACTTCGGCCTTGCTGTAGCTAACACATTATCCGCTATTGATGGAGGAGCTACAAGATTCCATGGAACAATCAATGGTCTTGGTGAAAGAGCTGGAAATGCGGCTATTGAAGAGGTTGTAGTTTCATTGAACACATTGTACAAATACAGTGACGATGACGACGAAAGCAAGTACACCACTGACATTAAGATAAATCAGCTTTATAGCACTTCCAAATTGGTTTCAAGATTAAGCAATGCGTATCTTGCTCCAAACAAGCCAATTGTAGGTGAAAATGCATTTGCACATGAATCTGGAATTCATGCAGATGGAGTTATAAAAAACAGTGCAACCTACGAACCTATCATGCCAGAGCTTGTAGGCCATAGACGTAAGTTTATCGTAGGAAAGCATGTCGGAACCAAAGGATTGAACAATAGATTGCAGGAATTAGGCATTGAAGTGAATGATGAGCAATTAAATG
>JAEEWY010000119.1 GCA_016291275.1 Methanobrevibacter sp.
ATATTGATTTTATTTTATTATTTTTGATATGGTTGTTATATTGATGTCATTTTGTCAAATATTATTTGATAAAATATATATTCATAAAGAATTATAAAAAAATATATAATCAATTCAATAATTCAAGAGGGCTTTTTATGTCTAATCTAAATACATGTTCAAATGAAAAGTTATCATTCAAATACAGCGATGAATGGGAATTGGAAGAAGTTCCATTGGAAAACAACCCTGATTGCATAGCTACCTTAAGCTATGGGGATGGCAGCCTATTGAATGTAATTGCATTCCAATCAGAGATGCCATCACTTGATGATTTCAAGGAAATCATTGAAGAAAGCCTATTGAATGATAATGCTGAAATCATCTCTTCTGAGATTGCTAATATCGGCAAAAGGCCAACCATTCAGATTCATTCAAAGATCTCAATACCAGCGATTGATTTTGAAATGTTTTCAGTTGTATTTCTAGAGGATGGATTCGTTTACATATTTGAACTTAGGACAGTTAGCGATATAGTTTCCAAATTTATGGAAATAGTCAGAACTTTTGAAATTCTGGAATAATTATTTATTTTTATTTATTTTAAACAAAGTTTGATTGTGGTGTGGTTATGAATAGAACAAATAAACTTATTTTGCTTATAGCAGTAGTGATTGCAATACTTACTTTGTTAGTGGCTGCAAGTGAAATGGGATTATTAACTGATACTAATAATTATAAGGTTAATCTCACAGAATTGAATGAGGAATTAACCCTTGACATGTCCAATTGGAATTATGATGAGGAAAACAATATCTATTATCAAATTGGGCTTGTGTACTGTGCAAATCCTGAAGCAACTCAATATGAGTCCTTAGGAATTTATGTCCCTGGGGATTACTTTACAAGTGATAAAAATGATAATGGAACATACACCTGTGCAGTGATAGACGGTCATGTTGGAAATTATTCTGCATCAAATGCGCCTATTGTAATGCCTATCAACACTGCAGGATACTCTGCTCAAAAAGCTCCAACAAGATATAATGCAAAAGAGGTAAAGGATTACACAGATGCAGGTTTCATTTATGTGAATGCAGGTTGCAGAGGCAGGGAAAATGGAGGAAATTATTCTGGTGGCGCTCCGTGGGGAGTAACTGATTTGAAGGCAGCAGTGCTTTACTTGAAATTCAATGACGATACCCTTCCGGGTGACTGCCAGAGAATATTTTCATTTGGCCATAGTGGTGGCGGTGCTCAAAGCGCTATCTTAGGTGCAAGCGGTGACAGTGAATTGTACACACCATATCTTGAATCCATTGGTGCAGCTCTTATAGACAGAAATGGAAACAAGTTATCTGACAGCATCTGCGGAGCAATGTGCTGGTGCCCTATCACTTCTTTAGACACTGCTGATGAGGCTTATGAATGGACTATGGGTCAATACACTACTGATGGAACTCGTGGAACAGGCACTTGGACTGGTGTATTATCTGATGATTTGGCTACTGCATATGCTAAATACATTAATGATCTAGGCCTTAGAAGTCCTAATGGAAGACCTTTAAGTCTTGAAGAGTCTGAAGATGGAATTTACACATCCGGATCATATTATGATTATATGCTTAAAACAGTAGAGGATTCCTTGAACAATTTCTTGAACGAAACCAGTTTCCCATACTCTCCAAGTTCTGGAGAAAGTGCAGATATGGGTCCTGTGCCTGAGGGAGTCTCTCTTTCAAGTGATGTTACTGGATCAAGTTCAGGAACTTACAGAACTCCACAGGAATATATTGATTCATTGAATGGTGATGATGAATGGATTATCTATAACAGTTCAACAAACACTGCAAATATCACAAGCATTGAAGCATTTGTAAAACATTGCAAATCCCCAACTAAAGACGTTGGTGCATTTGATGATTTAGGAAGAGACCAAGCTGAAAATGAATTGTTCGGCACTGATGAAGAGGAATCATTGCACTTTGATAAGATTATGGCAAATGTCATTAAGCAAAATTCAGACAATTACTCCAAGTTCTCTGATTATGATTCATCTAAGGCAACCGCTTATGCAAATGACTTGAAAGAATTGGATAGGTTCAATTATACAATTGAGGATCGCTCCAATATGTATAATCCTTTGTATTATGTTTCCCCTTATTATGATGGAGTGGGATCATCACAGCTTGCTAAATACTGGAGAATAAATGCAGGTATTGAACAGACAGACACTTCATTCACTGTTGAAACCAATTTGGCTCTTGCTTTGATGCAGATTGGTGATGTGGAAAGTGTGGAATTTAATGAAGTTTGGGGTCAAGGCCATACTCAAGCTGAAAGAAAAGGGTCTGCAAGTGGAAACTTCATCAATTGGGTCAATGAATGCATGAGCAATGAATCAGATTTCTTCTTGTTTGATTATTTTAAATAAATATTAAGAAATAATTTTAAATTTTAATTATTTCTTACTTTATTTTTTTTATTCTTTTTTCAGTATTTTTTTAATATTTTTTTAGGAATTTTTTATAATATTTCTTGAATAAATCTTTCATCTTTTTTTACTAATTTTCATTTCATGAATTCATTGCATGAAATTTCATGTTCACTTCATGTACTTGGTTTAAATTCATTTGTTTTTAGCTATTTTTTACAAATTATTGTTTATTTTTTCATTTTAATTTTAAAATCGCTTTAATTTTTGTATAATTTTTTTAAATTAAATAATAATCTTTATAAAGACATAAAACATATTATTAAATATGATTATCAAGACTGGGAAAATTAATAAATCAAGAGGTAATATAAGTCTCACAATCGGTAAGGAAGATGTGAAAAAACATAATCTTGAAGAGGGAGATTTTGTAATCTTGACTCCTGAAGAATATGAGGAATTGAAGACATCTTCTGAAATCGAAGTGTCCACTTTGGAAGTAGTCCCAGATGATGAAGCTGTAGTGAAATTGGAATATGATCTTAAGGAAGCAAAGTCCAAAGAAAAGATTCTCTTCTCAAAAGTTGAGGAATTGGAAAACATTAATCTAGAGCTAACCACTAAATTGTCTCAACTTGAAAAAGCGAATTATATAAACAGCAGTGTTTTATCCGATTCTGAATCTAATTCTCTCATTGATGAAGTTAAAAAGTTAAATGGAGATATTGATGATTTGAATTCTGAAATCAAGCAATTGAATAAGGATTTAAATGAATCAAATGAAGAGAGAATTGAATTATTGCAGGATATGAATGTCTTGAAGACTAAAATGAGTTTTGATGCTGGAGAATTGTCAAGACTTAGAGAGCGTGAAGACAAGCATAAGGAAATCTTGGAGATAATCTTAAGAACAAACAAGAACATGCTTGATGAGGTTGTAAACAAGACATTGGCTGCAACTATCAATGAGATCAATAAGGAATTAGGTGAAACCAGCATAATAAGAAGAATCAGAGGTTTGACTATTGTCAAGGAACCTGAAATTCACAAGTCAGCTATTTCCAGCAAGGCTTACACTCAATTGGAAGAGTTAATTCCAGATGAATATTTGCTTGAAAGTGGCGAATAAGTTTCCTTAATTTTTTATAATTTCTAATTTGCCTAGTCTATTTAATCTAAAATTTTTCAAAAATTTTCATTATTAAACATTAATTCATATTATTCAATTATTCATATATTTCATATTTATATAGTTTATTGGGTATCAATTAAAATGGTGATTCTATGGATGAAGTCCAATTTGATGAAGAAGGAATCAAATTCAGATATTTAAGTAATTGGAAAGAACAGAATAAAGAAATGATTGGTCCAAATTGTATCAAGGCTTTAGTGAAAGTTGTGGAAGGAAATCCATCCACTATTACAGTTTATAAAAATGATGCTGGAGATGCTGAAGCAGTTGCACAAATTGAAGAGGCTTTTAAGGAAAGCTTTGAAGCTCAAGGTTGGACTATAGTCGAATCCAGAATTCTAAACCTTAATGGCATGCCTGTTTACAATATCATTACAAGTGCTGACGAAGGTGGAAGAACTTTAGAAAACAATACTTCTGCATTGATTAATGATGGAAACATGTATGTGTTTGAATTGATGCACTTCAAGGAATTCCCATATGCTTACAATGATTATTTAGCTATTATGGATTCCATTGAATTCGAATAATTCTTTTATTCTTTTTTTATTTTTTTATTTTTTTATTTATTTTTTAATTTTACTTTTATTTTACATTTATCTTTATTTTAAAGGAGTTTTAATCTTGTCTAATATATTTAAAAACGATGAATTAAGCTTTAAGTATCCGAATAATTGGAAATTGATTGAAGCAGATGATATTGAAAATTGCATAGCTGTACTTGACTGTGACAGCAAATTCAGCAGAGTCATGATATTCAAGTATCCTCAGGAAGGATTGTCTATGGAATACCTAAAGAATGCAATCGAAGACATTCCAAGGGAAGACAGTTTAATTGTGGAGGATTCTCATCTAACCATTATTGGAAACAAGGAAACCCACGAACTCATAGCAAAGGATACAAGTCATGAACCTCCTTTGAATACTCATTCTCTCTCAACAATCAATGATAGGGATGCATTTAGCTTCAATTTCTTCGGCTTTGGAGAGGATAATCCTGATAAGGAAGGATTTTTGATGATGTATAAGACTTTAGAATTTGTTTAGTGAATTTTTAATTTTATCTAATTTTTTTATTTTACTTTATTTTTTCTTATTTGATATTATGTCTTTAAAGGAAGAAAAGGAATCCATTAGAAAATCAATTTATGATAAATTGTTTAATGAAGGCCAGTCTCTAAGACCTAAGGGGGATTATGGAAAGATTCCTGATTTTAAAGGATCAGACATTG
>JAEEWY010000120.1 GCA_016291275.1 Methanobrevibacter sp.
TTATGTGATTTCATTGATAAAGACGGGTATAAATTGCTTACCATAATATTCAACAATACCCTGTCTCACGTAAGTGAAAAGCACAAAGGCAATGGAATCTTCTATGGTGTGAATGACAAATACACCATTCCTGGAGGAGTCTGAGAATATTTGAAGAAGGGTATTTCATACCCTCTTTTTCGATTTTTAAGAAATTCATCACCAAAAAAACATCACGGAATTCCTAAACCCCCATCATATGCCAAACTTTTAGAAAAAAGCTCTTTTTTATATTTACGGAACTACTTTTATCCAATAAAATTTTAGATAACTATTTAACACATATTTTATGAAAATATGCGGAAAATCTGAAAAAATATTAGTCTAATTTAGTTTACATTTTTTGTTTTTTTCAAAACATTTATATATTAATTCTGATAAACTATTAGTCGGAAGGAAGTTTCCTTCCGACTATGTATTTATTGAAATCACTTAGTCAAAATGGTTTTCCACTTTCCATAAAACTCAACCAAGTGGATATGTACTCAAAAAATGATGTGAGAAAATGTCAGACAAAGATAAAAAATTAGACCAAATAATTAAAACAATCGAAGTAAATGATATAAAATTTTTGAAGTTAGAATTTTCAGACATACACGGATTACCAAAAAGTATGGCCGTACCGCTTAAGAAAGCTAATGATGTTGAAGACATCGTAAATGATGGATTATTGTTCGACGGATCATCAGTAGCAGGATTAGCTTCAATTAATGATAGTGATTTACTTGCAAAACCTGATATTGACACCTTCTCAACAATTCCATGGAGGCCAGAGGTACAGGGTACCGCTAGATTCATATGTGATGTTTTCACTACTGATGGCAAACCTTATGATGGAGATCCAAGAGGAGTTCTTAAAAAATCATTGCAATTAGCAGAAGAAAGAGGATATCAATTTAACATGGGTCCTGAACCTGAATTCTTCATTATAAGAAAAGATGAAAATGGAAATTACGTCCCTGCAGACGAAGCTGAATACTTTGATGTAGAGCCATTGGACCAAGGTACCGACATCAGAAGGGAAATTGTATTCGGTTTGGAACAATTAGGTTTTGATGTAGAGGTAAGCCACCACGAAGTGGCAGCTGGACAACATGAGGTTGACTTTAAATATGCAGACGCTTTAAAAACAGCTGATGCTGTAATAACCTTTAAGGAAGCTGTAAAGGCAG
The DNA here is from genome assembly GCA_016291275.1 of Methanobrevibacter sp. Lineage (GTDB taxonomy): Archaea > Methanobacteriota > Methanobacteria > Methanobacteriales > Methanobacteriaceae > Methanobrevibacter. The sequence goes on from JAEEWY010000120.1 coordinate 1,212, forward strand.
TGGTCAATAACTTAGGATTCAAAGCAACATTCATGCCAAAACCATTCTTGGGAATCAACGGTAGTGGAATGCACTGTAACCAAAGCCTATTTAAGGATGGGGAAAACATCTTCTATGACCCAAACACTGAAAACCAAATATCTCAAGAAGCATTATACTTCATTGGAGGATTATTGAAACATGCACAGGCTTTATCAGCAATCCTATCCCCAACAGTTAACTCTTATAAACGTTTAGTTCCAGGTTATGAAGCACCATGTTACATAGCTTACGGATTTAAAAACAGATCAACTTTACTCAGAATTCCTGCATCCCGTGGATTAGGTACAAGAATCGAATGCAGATCACCTGACCCTTCATGTAACCCATACTTAGCATTTGCAGTATTGCTTGAAGCAGGTTTAGATGGTTTGGACAATAAGATGGATCCTGGTGAACCAACTGAAGAGAACTTGTTTGCATTAACTGAAGATGAGATTGTCCAAAGAGGCATCAGTAACTTGCCAACAAGCTTATGGGAAGCATACCATGCATTGGAACAGGATGATGTAGTTAAAAATGCTCTTGGAGAAAAAGTGTTTGACCAATTCTACACCATCAAAAGAGCTGAATGGGATGCTTACAGAATACAAGTATTCGATTATGAAAGAGATCAATACTTAGACGTTTAGACTATTCCTTTTTTGAATATTGGTGGTCAATCTAAAGATTTTTCTTTAGTTTGACTACCTCTCAAAAAGTTAAATGGTTTTTGAAATTTAGAATTATTTTTTTAAGGCATATTGTAATTTTAACAATTAAAAGGCATATTGTAATTTTAAAATTATTTTTTTAAGGCATATGTAATTTTAGAATTACTTTTTTTAATATATTCGGATTAACATATTCGGATGACATATTCAGATGATTAGTATATATTAGGCATATGTACGTGTATTCACCGATTATTTTATTGGAGGTAGAAAAATGTGTGGAATAGCAGGTGTAATATACAAAGATAAAAAAACTCACCCTGTAGGAGAAGCATTGACATCAATGCTTGAATCATTGCAGCATAGGGGTCCGGATTCCGCAGGTTATGCAATCTACGGCAGTTTGGATTTTCCTGAAAACTATTATCAATTAAACATTGAAGTGAAAAGAAGAAGAGGCGCTTTAGACAACTTAAAATCATTATTAAATCAAATAAGTCCAATATTTGAAGAGCAATTGATTGAGTCTGTAGGAGACTCAGATGTATATAAATGCAAAATAGCATTGGATGAATTTTCCCTTTTAAAACCATGCATTAACGAAATAGATGATTTGGAAAATGTAAGGGTTATCAACGGTTCACATTCATTTGAAATGATTAAGGATACAGGAAAAGTAAAGGACATTGCAGAGCGTTTCAATGTTCCAAGCAGAATGGGAACTCATGGAATAGGACATACTCGTTTTGCAACTGAAAGTGGTGTTGACCGTTATCATGCACACCCATATCAAAGCTATATCATACCTGACATAACTGTGGTGCATAATGGGCAAATCACCAATTACTGGAAAATAAGAGACCCATTGGAAAGAAAAGGACACACTTTTGAATCATTTAATGATACAGAGTGCATTGTTCATTATATGGCAGATAAACTTGATCAAGGCTACAAATTGGAAGAGGCATTGGATCAAGCGGTAATTGATTTGGATGGTCCATTTTCCATATTGGTTGGAACACCTAACGGTATTGGAATTGCAAAGGACAAGCTTGGCCTTAGGCCTGGTGTAATGGTGGAAACCGATGAGATATTTGCAGTTGCTTCAGAAGAGATGGCATTGCATGATGTCACAGATTCAGATGAAATAGAACAGATAGCTCCAGGGGAAACAAGAGCTTACACCATATAAGGAGTTTTTTCTATGAAAGAATATGTAATTGATGCAAATGGTATGGATGAGAAAGAATTGAACCGCACCATAAAGGAACAAGCTAAATATCATGATAAGCTCATTATCGACAATCCTGATTCTAAACATAATATCTGTGCTGGATTAACTGAAGAAGTGGAGATAGAGATCAATGGTTCTGCAGGATATTTTGTTGGAACAATGGCTCATGGACCAAGGATACACATCACTGGAAATGCTGGCTGGTTTGCTGGAGACAATATGACTGAAGGTGAATTGGTCATTGAAGGTACAGCTGGTGACGGAGCAGGTCAAGGAATCTATGGCGGAACAGTAATTGTTAAAGGTAATGTAGGTTCAAGAACTGGAGAAATCATGAAAGGGGGAACCGTTATCATTGGGGGTAACAGCGGTTTCATGACTGGACTCCTTATGATGGGAGGAAAGCTCATAATACTTGGTGATGTAACTGAGGATGTTGGAGAATCCATCATGAGAGGAACTATTTTTGTTCTTGGAAATGTGAAAAGCTTAGGAAAAAATGCAGTTATGGAAGAAACCACCTCTGAAGACCAAAATGAACTTCAGGAAATCTTGACAGAATACGGTTTCAAACTTGCTGATAAGGATTATGCAAACTTTAAGAAAATTGTTAACATGCAATAGGAGCTGAAAAAATGAGCGAACATAGAATAGCTATGGTGGGAACACCATGTGAAATTATGGCTGCATCCAAACTTCAATATTATACTGATAGCCCTATTGATGTTAAATTGGGCTTATTCTGTATGGAGAATTTTTCATACAAGTACTTTGTAAATCTCTTGAAAGAGTATGACTTGAAAATGGATGACATTGAAAAATTCCAAATTGAGAAAGGATTTGTATTTTTACTTTTAAAAACCAAGGAAACAGTGAAAATACCTCTTTCTGTGGCTAAAAGGATTATTAGGAAAAACTGTAATATTTGTGTTGAACTGACATCAGAAACCTCTGACATTTCAATAGGTTCAATCGGATCTGAGGAAGGCTGGTCAACACTCATAATAAGAACTGAAAAAGGTGAAGAGATAGTAAATGGAGCAATAGAACAGAAATTCATTGAAGCAAAAGACTTTACAGATTCACAATTAGGATTATTGAATAAAATTGCACATACCAAAATAAGCAAAAATCTGGAAACTATAGAAAGAAGGGAATTCTTGGCAAGGCCTGTACTGTACCAAAGGGAAAAGTCAGATGATTCAATCAATAAGGAGTTCCAAGAAGCATCATTCTTGGATTTAAGGTCAAATGTCATTGATGTAGGGGCATGTGTTCTCTGTGGAGCATGTGAATATGCATGTCCTCACAATCTGATAACAATTGACGACACCAAACCAAGAATGAAAGGGGAATGTCCAGATGATTGTCATGCATGCTTTGCAGTCTGTCCAAGAACATTCATTCCTGAAGATTTGAGAAATGAGAATTCAAAACCAATAGGGGACTTTAAAAAAGTATTGACAGTCAAATCATTAAAGCATACACAAGGTCAGGACGGATCCATTGTGACAACACTTATCGACTATTTATTGTCCAATGAAATTGTTACAGAAGCGCTTATTGTTGATAAGGAGGACCATTTGGCTTGGAAACCTTATGCAAAACTAACAAATGCAATTGATGAGGTAGTTAAATCTGGG
>JAEEWY010000121.1 GCA_016291275.1 Methanobrevibacter sp.
TTCCTATTGATGTATCTGATGGAGTTGCAAAAGTCACTTATAATTTCACTAGTGGATCAAATGAAATATCTGCTCAATTTAATGCAATTGGTTACAGTTCTTCATCATTTAATCAATCAATTATTGTAGAAAAAATACCTGTGACATTAACTGCAAATATCACTGTTAATTTGGATACTGCTTTGGTGAATATTGAGTTTAATGAATCACTTAATAAGACAATATTGATTATTTGGGATGATATGAATAAATCTATAGAATCTGTTGACGGTAAAGCATCCTATAATTTAACTGATTTGCCTCTTGGTTTGAATAATATTAGTATTCATCTCGATGATCCATTCTATGAGTCAAATGAATTCAATTCTAGCTTCACAATTGAATCTAAAGCTACAAGTATCACTATTTCAGATTTAGATACTGTTTATAATAGCGGTTATGAGTACAAGGTTAGATTGACTGATGATGATGGAAATCCTCTTGGTGGAAAAGTGCTTGAATACAGCTTAAACGATGTCAATGGCACTCTCTTAACTGATGAAAATGGTGAGGCTTTATTGAATATCAATTTGCCGACCGGTACATATGCTTTTGAAATAAGATATGATGGAGAGAAAGTTTATCAAAAATCATCCAATTCAGCTGTAATCAATGTAAAATCAAGCATTAATCTTCCTTCCAGTAATTACACTTATGGATCAAAATATATCGTAAGCCTGTTGGATAAGGATTCCAATCCTTTGGCTAATCAGACTGTAACAATTGTCTTTGCAGGCAAAACTTACAATTTAAATACAGATGGCAATGGAAGGATTATCATAAACAATACACTTAAACCTGGAACTTACAAGGTTACAATTAAGAATCCTGTCACATTAGAAGAGAAAAGCCAAACTATCAAAGTTCTCAAGAGAATCACCGAGAATAAGAATTTGGTAATGTATTATGGAGCAGGTTCCAGCTATAAGGTTAGGGTTTATGATGACTATGGTAGAATTGCAAAGAATGTCACTGTAAAGTTCACAATTAACGGTAAAACCTATAGCAGAAAGACAGATAATAAAGGATATGCTTACTTGAAAATAAGCCTAAAACCTAAAAAATACGCAATTTCAGCTAGTTATAAAGGATTTATTGTTAAGAATAATGTTACTGTAAAATCCACTGTCATTACAAAGAACATTACTAAAAAGAAAGCTAAAACTATCAAGTTTACTGCTAAATTGGTCAATTCCAAAGGAAAGATCTTGAAATACAAATACATTAAATTCAAGTTCAAGTCCAAAATATACAAAAGAAAAACCAATTCTAAAGGAATAGCTACATTAAGCCTTAAAAACTTGAAAAGAGGAAAATACACTGTTTATTCAACATATGGAAAATTAACTATTAAGAACACTATTAGAATAAAATAGTTAAAAATAGTTTTTTTCATATTACTTTTTTTTTAAAAATAGCTAAAATAGAATTGAAATTAAAAATAGGAATATTATGAACTTTTTTTTTAAAAATAGCAGAAATTAGAATTGAAATTTAAAAATAAAAATAGGAGTAGAGGATAAAAATCCAACTACTTTAAAAAACTTAACACTCAAATCCGCCGTCACATCTGATGATTTGACCGTCTACGAATTCAGATTCGTCAGAAGCAAGGAATAATGCTAATGCAGCAATATCTTCTCCTTGACCTACTCTTTTCATAGGTGCTCCGTCAACCATCATTTGTAATGCTTCTACTCCACCAATACTATCTACCATAGCGGTGTGGATAGCACCAGGAGCAATACCGTTACATCTTATTTCTGGACCAAGTTCGAATGCCATGGATTTGGTAAGACCAGCAATAGCGTGTTTGGATGAGATGTAACCTACAAATCCGAAGTGTGCAGCGTAGGATGCTACTGAACAAGTGTTGATTACAACACCTTTTCCTTTTTCTTTCATTACAGGAGCTACTAATTGGGTTAAGTATAATGGAGCGTATACGTCAACTGCAAATACTTTGTCCCATTCTTCTTTGGTAATGTCTAAGAGAGGGGTTACGCTTAAAAGTCCTGCATTGTTGAATAAAATGTCGACAGTACCATATTTTTCCATGGTTGCGTCAAAGATCTTTTTAATGTCGTCAACATTAGCCATGTCAGCAATAACTGCAAATGCTTCTCCACCAGCTGCTACAATGTCATCTACTACAGCTTGTGCTCTTTCTTCGTTTCTTCCAGTTACAACAACTTTTGCACCTTCTTCAGCATATAATTTAGCTGTAGAACGGCCCATACCGGAGGTTGATCCAGTTACGATTGCTACTTTTCCGTCTAGTTTACCCATTTTTTCACCTTCTTTTATCATAAAATCTTATGATTTTATGTTTAATAATATATTGTATAAAGTATTTAAATATTTTTAAATATTCTTTACATTTTATGAATTTTGTTTAGGATTTTTTATAATTGTATAATATTTAACCTAGTAAAATAAACTTTTTTTATTATTATGTTCATTTTATTATTTTTTTATTATCTATTCATATAGAAAAAATATAAAATATTTTACAAAATATGAATATTTAAAAAAGAAGTATTGAACAAACTGTTAATTTTAATTTTTTATAAAAAAAGAAAAACAAATGGGGATTTAAGATAAAAAAAAGAAAATTATATGATAAAGTTTATGAGATTAAAAATATAATGAGAAATTATTCTTCTGGATTAGTTGAATACATTTCTCTCAATTCTCTTCTAAGGAGTTTCCAGCCATTTACCCTTGGAAGCTCATCCATCGTGAATATCTTTCTAGGGACTTTGTATCTTGCAAGATATTCCTTAGAGTATTGGACCAATCCATCAGGATCCTCTTCATCTTTCCATACAACTGCAGCTACAGGAAGCTCTCCCCTATGAATATCGTCAATGCTGAAAATTGCAATCTCATCCACTTTTGGATATTTGATCAATGTTTCCTCAACTTCAGTAGGATAGATTTTCCATCCGCTCATTACAATCATGTCTTTCTTTCTGTCTGTAATGAAGAGACGTTCATCCTCATCGATGTAACCGATATCTCCAGTTAGGAACCATCCGTCTTCGAGGAAGGATTCCTTGGTTTCCTTTTCCATTCCCCAATATCCTTTAGCTATTGCAGGGCCTCTAAGGGCTATTTCCCCATGTTCATAATGGCCTAAGGTAATGTTCGGGTCATCCTCATCAACGATTTTAAGTTCGGAGAAACATACTGGATGCCCTACGCTTTCATATCTGTCTGCTGTAGCATAGTCTTCTGGTCTGATTACTGTTCCTGTACCGATTACAATTGTTTCAGAAAGGCCGTATGCATTTATGATTGGAATGTTGTATTGTCCCATGAACTTTTTCCATATCATTCTATGGAGTGGACCTCCTCCGCTGATGATTTCCCCAACAGTAGCGAGGTTTTCCCTTTTTTCCTCTTCAAGGTTTGTCAATGTATGGATAACAGGAGGCATTCCGGATAAGACGCTTACCTCTTCATCCTTACATAATTCAAGGTATTCGTTTATTTCAAAGAAGTCCATTGTGATGGTCAATGCTCCCGCTCTAAGTGCTGCAATTGCCCATAATATTCCTACATGAGCCATTGGATAAATGCAGAGGAATGTGTCGTTTTCCTTATAGGTCAATACATCACAAGCATTGTGGATAGCTGTAAACCAGTTTCCATGGGTTAGCATTGACCCTTTAGGCTTTCCAGTAGTTCCTGAAGTGTACTGCAATTGACATAAGTCATCCCATTCTGTTTCACAAGCAGGTAATGTATCGCTTCCCTTAAAGCTTTCACAGTCTTCTATAATGTATGATTCGATGCTAAGAACCTTTACGGTTTCTTTTGCATCAGCATCAGTGATTATCAATTTGGCATCAGAATCTGTTATCATATAGTTCAATTCTGATGATGTAAGTATTCTATTGGTTGGAATAGCTATTGCACCTATTCTCCATATTGCAAGGAGTGAAAACAGGTATTCTGGTGAGTTATTCAAATAGATTAGGACTCTATCTCCCTTTTCAATGCCCTTATCAATTAGGCTTTGGCCTATTCCAGATACAATCTCCAATACTTCAGTGGAATTGTATCTTATGTTTCTGCTTGGACAGTAATAGACATCCTTATCCAATCTGCGTGCATTAGCATCAATAAATGTAGTAATGTTTAACATGTTTTTCCTCTTCAATTCATAAGTTTTATTGTAATGATTAAATTATCTTAAATTCTCTATTTCTCTAATGACTTCATTTGCAACATCCATTGTCTTATCTGTTCCGCCTAAATCAGGTGTTTTCACATTTCCTTTTTCCAAGACATTTTCACAAGCGGTTCTGACTTTTTCTGCCCAATAGTCCTCATTCAAGTATTCAAGCATCATTGAAACAGATAGTATCATAGCTATTGGGTTTGAGATATTGCCTCCTGCAATGTCTGGTGCAGATCCATGAACAGGTTCAAACAATCCGTGCTTGTCTCCAATGTTTCCAGAAGGAGCAAGTCCCAATCCTCCAACAAGGCCTGCTGATGCATCTGATAAGATATCTCCAAAGAGATTGCTTGTAACGATTACATCAAATTCCTGTGGCTTTGTCAATAAATACATTGCTGTTGCATCCACATAATAGTCATTGGTCTTGATGTTTGGATAGTCTTTTGCAACTTTAAAGAATGATTCCTTAAAGACACCATCAGTCTTTTTC
>JAEEWY010000122.1 GCA_016291275.1 Methanobrevibacter sp.
TGATATGATTCCAACAATGCTTAAGGGTGTATTTATTCCAAGTGTTGAAATCATTAGAATATAGAGAAGTATTTTAGGATTGGTTTTCATATTTTATTTTCCTTTGTAAAAATCAGTATTGTATATTTTCATTATATTTGTATAATTATTATTTATAACACATGTTATATATAGTTAATATCTTTAAGTTTATATGTACATTGTACAAATGCAAACTCCTCCAAATAGGAGAATTAAAACAAAGAACCATGCAACTATCTTTTTCATCTTCATTTTATCACAGGATGGAATTGTAATTTTAATATAATTTGTTTTTATATGAGAATATCTTCTTATTAGTTTTAATATTATAAAACAATAAATTATTTATATATATTAAACAAATATTTAATATACTATGTAAGATAGTATATAAAATTCAATATAAAAAATTATTTTCAAAGATTAATTTTATATTTATATTTATTTTTAATTAACTAAAAAAGGTTTTTAAATGACAGATGAAGAATTAACCATAGAAGAAATAGGAAAAAAGTTAGAAAGTACTGGTTATATTTCCAATAATGAAATCAGCACTTCTGTATTCTTATCCTTATCTTTAAACAAGCCGATCTTGATTGAAGGACCTCCTGGAGTAGGTAAGACAGAGCTTGCAAAGGCTGTTTCCGAATGTTTAGGAAGGGAATTCTTCAGGATTCAATGTTATGAAGGAATTACCTTTGAACAGATTGTAGGGGAATGGAACTATCAAAAGCAATTGCTCCATTTGGAAGCATTCAAAGGTAGCCAAAAAGGTGAAGAATCAATATTTGAAGATGATTTCTTTATCAGAAGACCACTTTTAACCTCATTTATGAATGACAAGCCATCACTTCTTCTCATTGACGAAATCGATAAGGCAGATGAAGAGGTTGAAAGTTTCTTACTTCAAGCATTGGGTGAAAAGCAGATTACTGTAAACGATTTAGGCACTTTTGACCTTCAAAACGATTTGATGGTAATGCTCACTTCAAACGCTCAAAGGAACTTGCTTGAAGAGACAAAGGACAGATGTCTGTTCTTATACATTTCATACCCTTCAGTTGAACGTGAAATGGCTATTGTTAAAGCTAGAGTTCCAGATGCAGACAATGGTTTAGTCAAGAAGGTTGTTAATATGGTTCACAGAATCAGAACATTCAACTTGAATAAGAAACCATCTGTAAGGGCTTCAATTGATTGGGTAAGCTCTGTAATGCATTTGGATAAGGATTACAAGAATGTTGATGCTGCACTTGAGGACAGTGTAGGTGTGGCTATTAAGACAGAACCGGACAAGGCTAAAGTAATTAAAGAGATCTTTAGAAACGAATATATGAACGATTAGACAACGATTAGATTTAATTTTCTGCACTTATTAAGTTATTTTAAGGTTTTAATATGGAAGAGAAAATCGTAAGATTATCAAATGATTTGAGAAAAAAGGGAATGCCTGTGAGCGTCAGGTCCACTCAGTCTGCAATAGATGCATATGCTCTATTGGGAGAGGATAACGTAGACACTTTAAAAGATGCATTCAGGTCCATTTATGTCAAAAGCAAGTATGACATTCCTAAATTCAATGAGTCATTTGATGGATTCTTCGCTAAGAAAGCTCCAAAGAAATTGGATAATGACCTTAACAGAGCATATAGGCCAAACTCCATGAAAGGAAAGCTTTCACAGCATGAATGGAAAATCACCATGCAGAAAGGAACTGGCGGAAAGCAAATCCAAATGGGTGCAGAACAGGCTATGGAATACTTTGCAGGAAGACCTGTCCTTGAAGATAGGGACAAGGACCTTGCAAGGGATAATGATATTCTAAACAGTGATTTGTCAAAGCTTAACAAATACGATGAAAGGGTATTTGAGTTATGTGTTGAGCTTGGAAGAAAAATCGCTAACAAGCAGTCAAGAAGAAAGAGATTGGCTCGTTCAAATAAGATTGACATGAGAAGGACAATGAGGCAAAACATGAAATATGGTGGTGTGCCGATTGATCTTGTTCATGTAAAGAAAAAACCTCATAGAAAACAGCATTTGTTCCTGAATGATGTGAGCGGTTCATGCGAATGGATCAGCAGTTGGTTTTTCATGCTTATGTTTGCATGTCAAAAGACATTCAAGGACTCAAGAATGTTTGAATTTGACAATAAGACAATAGAAACAACTGAGTTCCTTAAAGAAAAGTATATGGTTAATGCATTTGCTGAAATCAGATTGCTCCGTATGAGAAATATGATGGTTAGAGGAACATCCAATATGTTTACTGCGTTCGAATCATTCATGAAACAGGCAGATATAAGCAATAAGTCTTACATTATTCTATTGTCTGATTGCAGGGATTGGGCAGGTCCTAAGGTAAATGGAGTGCCTGCAAGTGTAGAGCTCATTTCCCAAATGTCAAGCATGGCTAAAAAGGTAGTTATATTAAACCCTGAAGATAAGAAGAAATGGGATGTTGTTGACAGTTGCGTTTCATTGTATAGGGGCGCAGGTGCTCAAGTTTATGAAGTCAGCACATTGAACCAATTGGCTGAATTTGTAGCGGATATGTAATTTAAAAACCGATTATTAGTTGAAATTATAAATTAAAAAGAATTAAGTAATTTTATTATTTTTATTATTTTAAAAAAGGATGACTTTAATATGGAATCTTGTACTAAATGTGGAAATCCGAATGTGATTATAAAGAGAAAAGCTTCTGGACAGGCTTTATGCAAGGATTGCTTTATAGAAAGCATTGAGAAGAAGGTAAAGCAAACAATCAAGAAGGAAAACTTTATTGAAAAGGGAGATAAGGTTTTGGTTGCATTGTCTGGAGGAAAGGATAGTGTAGTGACTCTTGAAATTCTCAATTCATATGTCAAAAGGCATATTATAGAATTATGTGCTGTAACCATTGATGAAGGAATTGCAGGTTACAGAGAGGAAGGAGTCGAGATTGCAAAGGCACATGCTGAAAGACTTGGAATTCCCCATAAGGTTGTTTCATTTAAGGAAAGTTTTGGAATTGACTTGGATGAGATAATGAAAAATGAAAACCATAGAGGATCCTGTACATATTGTGGTGTATTCAGAAGATGGATTATCAATAGGGCTGCAAGGGAATTTGGAGCAACCAAGATTGCTACAGGACATAACCTTGATGATGAAACCCAAGCTATTCTAATGAATTATCTTGAAGGAAATACTGAAAACTTGGCTAAGATAGGTCCTAAGACAGAATCAAACAGCGAATTGTTCACTGTTAAAATCAAGCCACTTAGAGAAATTCCTGAAAAGGAAATTGGTCTTTATGCACTTGCAAAAGGATTGGACATTCACCTTGCAGGCTGTCCGTATGCTCAGGAATCATTCAGAATGGAAATTTCAAATATCTTAAATGAATTGGTTAAGGAACATCCAACAATAAAGTATTCCACCCTTAGAGGATTTGATAAGATTAGGCCTGCAATCAGAAGAGAGTTGGAGCATGATTATGAATTTGACAGATGCGAACGCTGCGGAGAGCCATCTTCAAATAGATTATGCAGGGCTTGCACTTTTTTAGAGGAATTGGGAAAATAGATTTCCATCTTATTTTCTTAAATTTTTTTAATTTTCTATAGTTTTTAACAATTGTTATAATTTAAATATTATGATTTACATATTAAAAGTGAAGGGATAAAAAATAAATAAGGTGAGTTTATGACTTTTACATTAAAAATTAAAGATAAGGTCGAAGAGAGAGAAATTGACGGTGATTTGACTATTAAGGATTTATTGGATGATTTGGATTTATCTTCAGAAACCATGGTGAGCAAAAAGAATGGTGAGATTGTTATAGAAGAGGAAACAATCGAAGATGGTGATGAGATAGAGTTTATCCAAATTATTTATGGAGGATAATTCTCCCTATTAAAATTAAATCTTTTTTTATATTTTTTTTCATATTTTTTTCTCTATTCTTTTACTTTTTTTCAATAATTTCAATAATTTTAATAATTTTAATTTATAAATATATAATTAGAATATTATAATTATTTATTTTTTATTTTAAGGTGATAATATTAAAGTTTATTACGAATGTGGAGCATGCTTTTTAAGACAAGCAAAGGAAGCTATTGACTTATCTACAGATGATGAGGAATTGAAATTCAAACTGATTCAGGATGTCTTGTCATATCTTGGTGAAAACTTTTCAAAGGAATTGTCTTCAAATGCCACTGGAACAAGGATTCATCAATACATTAAAAAGGAAACTGGATGCTATGATCCTTATTACAATCAAAAGAAGGAAGGAAATGAAATAGCATTGTCAGTAGTGCCTAAAGTGAGAGAAATTCTAAAGGAAGACAATAGTTTGGAAACTTATGTTAAAGTAGCTATTGTAGGAAATATTCTTGATTTCGGCACATTTGGTTTAGGTACAGAATTTGAATCCATGATAACTGAAGGATTAAAGAAAGAACTTGTCATAAATAAGATAGATGAGTTTGAGGATGCTTTAAGAAAGTATGATAAGGTTCTCTATTTAGTGGATAACACTGGAGAAATTGTCTTTGACAAGTTCCTTCTTGAAAAAATAAAGGAATATGATGTTGACATTACTGTGGCAGTCAAGGAAAAGCCTATCCTAAACGATGCCTGCATGAAAGAGGCAGTGGAAGCAGGGCTTGATGAAGTGGCTAC
>JAEEWY010000123.1 GCA_016291275.1 Methanobrevibacter sp.
AAAGAGCATTTGAAAAGTAATAGTGAAAATAAATAGCAATTAGTTAGTTAAATTAAAAATAAACTATACATAGTTTAATATATTAAAAAATAAGCATGATTATTAGAAATAGTTTAATATATAAAATCGATGAAAATTCTAAAATTGAAAATAAGTTAAAATCAATGAAAATTAAAAAAAAAGTAAAAAAAGAAAAGAATAAACCTTAAAAAAGGTTCATTTAACTTAAAGATAAAATTCTTACCAAATGGGAAAGAATTTTGGTCCAGGTTTTGCAGGCCGAAGGCCTGGAAAAGCTGGGTTACATCATAGGAGGCATTCCGCCCATTCCACCCATACCAGGTGCAGGAGGCATACCACTATGGTCTAAGTTTTCATCTGGGTCGACTTTTTGAAGTGCACCAGCTGCTGCAACCAAGTCGTCAATACGTAAGATCATTTCACAAGCTTCTTGAGCTGCTTGAATAGCTTGCTTTTTGACTCTTTGAGGTTCAACAACACCTGCTTCTTTCATGTCTACAACTTTACCTTCAAATACATCCAATCCCATATTGATGTTATCTTCATGAGCTGCTCTGAGTTCCACTAATAAGTCAATGGTGTTTAAACCTGCATTTTCAGATAAGGTTCTTGGTACAATTTCCAAAGCGTCTGCAAATGCATTTACAGCAACTTGCTCTCTTCCGCTGATTGTGTTAGCATAAGCTTTCAATTGTCTTGCAATTTCAATCTCAGGAGCTCCTCCACCGTATACGACTTTTCCATCTTCAACAGTAGCTGCAACTACACCTAATGCATCTTCCATAGCTCTTTCAATTTCAGAGGAAACGTGTCTGGTACTTCCACGGATTAAAATGGAACTTGCTTTAGGGTCTTCACATTCTTCAATGAAGGTAATGATTTGGTCAAAGACCTTTTCTTGGTGTATGTAACCTGCCTTACCTAATACATCAGGAGTCAAGTCTTCAATATTGGTAATGAGTTCAGCACCGGTAGCTTTCATGATTCTCTTTACGTCAGTGTTCTTAACTCTTTTGAAAGCCATGATTCCAGCTTTGGATAAGTGATGTTGTACTACATCATCAATACCTTTTTGACAGAACAATACATTACATCCAGAATCGATGATCTTATCTGCAATTTCCTTAAGGGTTTCCTGTTCACTGTCAAGGAAAGCTTGCATTTGCAATGGGTCAGTGAAGTCAACTTTAGCGTTTTCCAAATCTTTCAATTCTAAAGGATATTTCATTAAAGCGATTTTACAATCACGCATTTCTTCAGGCATGGATTCATTTGCTCTGCCTTGGTCAATGTAGATACCGTCAACAATTAAGGAGTCTTCTACACTTCCACCATTGATTCTGTGAATTTTGATGAGTGTTTTGTCTAATTTTTCTCCTTCTTCAACTTTGAGTGCAGCTTGAACAAGCAATTGTGCAAGTTCATCCTTAGCATAATCGGAACCTTTACCTGTCATTGCGGTTTTTGCAATGCCAAATAAGGTGTCTGGGTCTCTTGCATCGGTGGAAATGCTGTACAAGATTTCCATTGCTTTTGCAACTGCTAATCTGTATCCAATGAGAATAGTTGGGATTGCAATTCCATCTTCATATAACTCCATAGCTTTCTTAAGCAATTCACCAGCAATGATTACAACTGTAGTGGTTCCGTCTCCAACTACATTCTCTTGTTTTCTTGCAATTTCAACAAGCATTTTTGCTGCAGGGTGTGCAATATCCATTTCCTGTAAGATAGTTGCTCCATCGTTGGTTACAACCACATCACCCATTTTCTTATCCACTAACATTTTGTCCATTCCTTTTGGACCAAGAGTGGTTCTAACAATGCTTGCTAATAGTTGGCTTGCAAAAATATTCATTCTTAAAGCTTGATTTCCTTGAAATCTTTCAGTATCATCACGTAAAATATACATAGGTTGATTAATTTGTGCCATAATAATCTCCTTAATTTTAATCAGTGTTATTTTTAAATTAGATAATTTATTGTAATTATAAGAATTAATTTTAAGAATTCATAATAAAAATTAAATATATTTAATTAATATTAAATTATCCATATAGTTATACATAGGTTTGCCTTACTATAAAAAAGTTTTGTTTATAATAGATAATAATAAGAAATTTAAAAAAAGTGAAAATAAAAAAAGTTAATAAAATAAAAGATTTTTTAATTGTCCCATTTGCTCAAATACCATTTTCCATTGATCTTTTCCATTGTCTGTTCGCTATGCAATGTCCATGTTCCCTTCATTCCATAAACCTTTGCATCAAGAGTAACATCTGCCTTCAATATAGCCTTGTCTTTTTCTTTTATCATTATAATTGGATTGTTTATGATGGATTTATAGTAATTAAGGGTTCCATCCATTATCTCACCAATATACTCATCCTTGGTCTGAGTCTTTCCAGACATATGTGTAAGAGTGTAATTGTCTTCCAAAAGTTCATTCAGCTTTTCTAAATCCTTTTCAATCATTGCATATTGAAACTCTATGAACCTTTCCAATACTTCTTCCTGATCATCATTTAGATTTCCTTTATTGACTACAGACACACTCATAATAACAAGACCTATTCGGGGAATTTATCCTTATCCAATGTCTTTACAACCTTTGCAGGAATTCCTACCACAACTGCATAGTCAGGAACATCCTTTGTGACGATTGCTCCAGCTCCAACGATTGCATATTTTCCAACATTCACTCCTGGCAAGATTGATGCACCAGCACCAATCCATGCACCTTTTTGAATGACAATCTCTTCACAGGTTAATACTTGCCTTTCATATTCATCATGATTGTTTGAGAGTAGCTGTACATTTCCAGCAATCATGACATCATCTTCTATAGTGATTCCGCCTCTTGCCATTGCCAAGCAATTGCTGTTGATGAAAACGTTGTTTCCAAGCTTTATCCTATCAAATGCAGCACCTGCAAATGGTGTTGTGATTGAACTGTTTTCACCGATATTGCCATCAAGCAATTCATTAAGGATTGAAACATATTCTTCAGTCATAGGTTCTGTGTGGTTAAACTTGAACAATAACTTTGATTGTTCCATCATAAATTCTATTTCTTCCTGTGACATTTCATTCATATCAATTCTTTCCATATTATCCATTCCTTTTTTGATATACATTACTGTTTATACCAATTGTTATTTATAGTTAACTGTTAACAATGGTTAACTATTTATATGATGTTTCATAAACTATATATAGATATTATGAAATTAAATGAAAATCCGGAAAAGATGTTCTTGTACCATTATGTTGAGGAACTGATATCTGATTATCATTCATACTATGAACTTAACTTAAAAAACAAGGATTTGACTGTAAAGGAATATGCCGTTCTTTTAAGAATAAGATTTGCAGGAAAATCCACCCAATATGATCTGGTAAAGCTATTCGATGTAAGTGGAGCATATATGGCAAAGCTATTGAAGAAGTTTGAAGATGAGGGTTATATTGCAAGAATAGAAAATCCGGAAAACAGACGAAAAAAGATTGTTGAACTTACAGAAAAAGGAATTGAAAAGACAGACGATTTAATTAAAATTATTGATGAATGGGAAAAGCAAGCAACTTCCAATTTAACAGAAGATGAACTTGCAATTCTCAAAAAACTCTTATCAAAAATCATATAGTTTTATTTTGATAAATATTATTTACTTAAATTTAAAGGAGATATCATTATGGCAAGTATTGTAATTTATTTTTCAAGAAGCGGTGAAAACTACTTTGGTGGAGAACTTAAAAACATTGAAAAAGGAAACACAGAAGTGATTGCAGAATACATTCAGGAATTGGATAATGCAGACTTATTCAAAGTTGAACCTGCAGTCGAATATCCTGATGATTACATGAAATGCATTGATGTTGCTAAAAAGGAACAGCAATCAGATGCAAGACCTGAAATAAAAGAAACATTAGAAAGCATTGATGCATATGATACTGTATACATCGGTTTTCCAAACTGGTGGGGAACATTGCCAATGCCTATGTTTACCCAATTGGAACAATTGGATTTTGAAGGAAAAACAGTCAAGCCTTTTGTAACCCATGAAGGTTCCGGTTTCGGATCATCCCAAAAAGACTTGAAAAAGTTGTGCGAAGGCGCTCTAATCAAAAAAGGATTATCAATTCCTGGCGCTGGCGTATATGATGCAAAAGAAGCTGTAAAATCATGGATTAATGAATAAATTAATCCTTTAGCCATTTAATTTTTTTTATTATCTTCATTTTTATTTTTAATTCTAACTTTTACTTATACTCAATTTTTTAATTTTTAACTCTTTTTCAAATAAGGAATAAAATGCCATTTTGAAATTATTTTTCCAAAACAGCAATATAATCCATTCTGTTTCTAATAAATGGAATCCAAGTGAATATTTTGGTGAATGGCTTGTATACATTCATTCCATCAAAAAGATTTACATCCTTTATCCATTTGAAGTTGGAATTCAATTTTAAAAGTTCATGCCCCTTTTGAACTCCCCAAATGAATTTGGCATCCATTTCCTCAACTGATTTCTCCTTAACATTTTCTACAGAAACTGGAGGCATTATTTCAGTAAATATAGTGCATGACTTGAAATTTTCATCAATTATGTCCAGAATCCTTTTATTGTCC
>JAEEWY010000124.1 GCA_016291275.1 Methanobrevibacter sp.
AGAAACGTTTTGGAGAGGCATTTGGATACTTTATGCTAGGAACTACAATTGCAGTAGGATTAGGTCCTTACATTTCTGGATTTTTCTATGATAATTGGGGATCAATTGGCTCATTTGGTCTTGCTACCACATTTGCTTTCCTTGGATTATTATGCATAATACTATTGGATATAAGCAAATATGAGATCAAGCATAATGGTGAGATTGAAAATGGTATTGATGATGCTGATATAACCCCTAATGATATTAATTTAGAGGAAAAAGGAGCAATCAGAAGAGTTATAGATAAGATATTTGAAGTTCCAGCAATACCTGTTTCCTTATTTACAGGACTTACAAGCTTAGGATATGTTTCCATATTATCTTTTTACAGATTGTATGCAGTTGAAGTTGATTTGGTAGGTGCATTCTCACTGTTCTTTATAATATATTCAATAGTTCTAGTTGCTTCAAGGCCAATTGCAGGTAGGATTCAGGACAATTACGGTGACAGAATCATCTGTTTCACTGGAATAATTGCACAGGCAATAGGGCTCTTCTTAATCGCTTGGATGCCTTCTGCAATAACTGTTTTCATTTGTGCAGTTTGTGCAGCTCTTGGTTTTGGTACACTTAATTCAGCTTGCACAGCTATTGTAACAAGGGATACCTCAGCAAACCGCCGTCCTTATGCAATATCCACATTCTTCATTTTCTGTGATGGTACTATGGGATTCGGACCAGCATTGCTTGGTTCATTTGTAAGTGCTGCAAGCGGTTATGCTCCGGTTTACTTCATTTCATCATTCATTACATTGCTTGCATTGCCAATAGCTTTCTTTGCACTTAAAAAATAGTTTAATTAATTATACTTTTTTTATATCAATTTTAAATCAAATATAGTTTACTTTTTATAAAAATATTAATTTTCATTAAATTTAAATATAAAAGAATAAATATATTAAGGAAAATAAATATTTTCATAGTGATTATAATCTTGATTTATTAATCGATTTTTTTATTATTGAAAATATTTCTAAGTCAATGATTGTAATAATTATAAAACAAATTATCGTAGGTGAAACTATGAATATTTTATTAATAATTTTAATAGTTATAATAATCATTATTCTTGTAGCTATTGTGGCTATTTACAATGGCCTTGTAACTGCAAGAAACAAAGTAAAGAATGCATGGGCTCAAATTGATGTTCAATTGAATAGAAGAGCAGATTTGATTCCTAATTTAGTTGAAACCGTAAAAGGATATGCAGCTCATGAAAGCTCTGTATTTGAAGATGTAACTGCAGCAAGAGCTGGATTGATGAATGCAAATGGCGTAAAGGAAATTGGTGAAGCTAACAATCAATTGTCCAACACCTTAAAGACCTTGTTTGCTGTTGCTGAAAACTATCCTGAATTGAAAGCTAATGAAAACTTCAAGGAATTGCAAGCTCAATTGGCACAAACTGAAGATAAGATTGCTTATTCCAGACAATTCTACAACGATTCTGTAATGATGTACAATAACAAATGCCAAACATTCCCAAGCAATATCTTTGCAGGCATGTTTGGATTCAAGGAAGCTGACTTCTTTGAAGCTGCTGGAGAAGCAAGATCTGTACCTAAAGTTGAATTCTAAATTTCTAAATATATGAATATATATGAATTAATATAGTGGAGTTTCTCTCCATGTATTAATAGGAGAAATCTATGAATCTTAAAAACAAGGCATTGGCTATTCTATTAATCCTTATATTCTGCATATCCATATTGCCTGCAGTATCTGCTGTAGACTATTCAATTCCATATGCCAATGTGGATATACAGGTATACGATGATGGACTCATCAATGTCTATGAAGAGATTGACTATCATTTTGATTCCTCTGCAAATGGTGTTTACAGGGATATTCCCTTAAAGAAGAATCAGTCTGTTGAGAATCTTCATCTTTATGTTGATGGGGCTTATGCCGATTATCAGATAATTAAGGGAAGCAATCAAGAGAGAATAAAGATCTATCTTTACCGTGATGCAGCAAAAACCAAAAAGATTCTTCCAGGCACTGACGTTAAGGTCTATCTCCAATATGACTTCACACATGTTGTAAAGGTCTACAATGATGTAGGTGAATTGCAATACAAGGTTTGGGGAGATGAATGGGAAGAGGATTTAGGTGCATTGGATGCTGTTATTCGTTTCCCAGATGATAAGAAGCTTGAATATTGGATAAACCCTGCATACAGTGATGCTCAAGCCAAATGGTCTAATGGTACTTTATCAATTAGCAGTGATGGCGTATCAGAAGGAAGCTACGTTGAAGCGAGAGCTCTCATTCCATTAGAGGAATTCTCATCAAGCACTCCTTATGCACAGCATATCAATAAGAATGCTGGAGATGAGATAAGGAGCATGCAAAAGAGTGAAGCGGATACACAGACTCTCTTAAGCACTGTAGGTTCTATAGTCAATTATCTCATGGTTGCATTATGTGCCATTCCACTTGCTATCTATTATAGGTTTGGAAGGGAACCGAAAACAGATTATCAAGGGATATATGAGCATGAACCTCCAACCAATGACCCTCCAGCATTTGTAAATGCTCTTATGAGCGGTTTTGGAAAGAATGTAGGTGATTTGGATCAAAAGGCTTTCCAAGCTACAATCATGGATTTGATCAATAGGGGAAAGCTTGGAGTGGACTCTGAAGAGGATACTGAATTCACTAAAACCACTTTCCTTACTGTAAAGTCAACCGATGGTCTTGAAAGGTATGAAAAGGAATTGATTGACCTTTTAAGAACTTATGAATTGAACGGTAGAATCAGTTTCTCATACATGCAGGATTGCCTAAGGGAAGAGTACCAAGCAAGGGCTTATCAAGACAGGTACAACACTTGGTGTCAAAACTTCAAGAATGACTACTTGCCTGATGAGACATTAAGAGAATACTTTGACCAAACAGGTTCAGACTATATGATGTACTTTGGTATAGGTGCACTCATATTGGCTATAATCGTTGGTGCATTATCAATTTTCTTGCACTTTAGAGGAAGCTTCATAACAACTATCGTTGCGGTGTTCTTTGCAATCGTAGGCATTGGCTGTCTTATCATGCCATCTGGAATTGGAGGCAAATACACACTAAAAGGAAAGCTTTACACTGAAAGGTGGGAGAAATTCAAGAAGTTCCTTAAGGATTACTCATTGATAAAGGAACATCCTCCAGAATCAATTGCAATATGGAACAAGTATTTGGTCTATGCAACTGCCCTTGGTGTAGCTGATCAAGTCTATAAGGCAATGAAACTCCATGTTTATGGTGGATTGGACAATCCTAATTACACAACAAATGACTTGTTCATGTTCTATTATCTTGGTGGTTATAATCATATAGACAGTTCATTTGCAACTGCATCATCTACCATTTCAGCTGCCAACAATGACTCCATAGGAGGAATCGGAGGCGGTTCCGGTGGTGGAGGTGGTGGTGCGTTCTAGAAACCACCATCATTTTTTTATTTTTTTATATTTTTTTATTTTTTATCTATTTTTATATTTTATCTTTGATTAGAGTATTACTTTTTTATTATTACTTTCACGCTGTTATCCATTTATAAAATAATACTCTATATAAAGAGTATTACTAATTTAAGCTATTTTTAGCCATTTGTAATAAGAAAAAATTTATATGATTATTACTACTATATATTAAATAAGCATGATATTACTTTTTAGTAAATTTTTATTATTTTTACCAATATTATCGCTGTGTTACCTTAAAGTTAGATTCTGAAAGTTTATTGAAAAATGATATTATGCAAATTAAGATAATAAGTATATTTACTTATTTTCTCTCCTTAATGCATTTTAGGTAAGATTATGGCAATTTGCGGAAAAAGTTTATTTAAATCTTAAAAATCACTACAATCCAAATATTATTTAATATATTTCTAAATCACAAAACATTATAATAGCAATCTCTTCGCAAATTGTTATAATCTTTATCTAGACTCTTTTTTTAATATTATTCTATTTTTAGCTATTCAGTATGCTCTTTTTAAAAATTATATAAAAATTTATATTAAATCTAATTTATAATTAATAATATCAATCAACAGGTGTTTATGTGGGTATTGTTAATAGATTAGGTTTAGAAAAATCAGTTATTCTGCTTGCTGCAGTCGTTTCATTTGTAACCGCTTTTCTAGCAAACATTTCAGTGGCCCTTCCACTTATTGCTCGTGAACTTTCAATGAGCAATATAGTTCAGAATTGGGTTGCCACAATCTTTTTGCTTGCAATTGCTGCATTATCAATACCTTTAGGAAAATATACAAGCAAATATGGCCTTAAAAGGTCATTATTCATAGGGATTATAGTCACTATGATTGGAGTGATCATTTCCTGTTTCTCTTTTACCAGTGAATTGTTACTCTTTTCAAGGGTCATTCAGGGAATAGGAACTGCATTCATCAATGTGGCTTCAATGGCATTAATCGTTTCAGCAGTGCCTCCAGAAACCCGTGGACAAGCATTGGGATTAAACATTGCAGGAGTTTACATAGGATTATCATCAGCACCTGTTATTGGTGGAATTGTTATTTATTACTTAGGATGGCAAAGTATCTTCTATGTAATGCTTCCTTTCCTTTTATTT
>JAEEWY010000125.1 GCA_016291275.1 Methanobrevibacter sp.
GGCTTTAACAAACATTGAAAGCGTAAAAGCAGTAAACAAAACAACTGTTGAGTTTAATTTAGTCGAACCAAGATCAACATTCATTTATGACTTAAGATACGTTGGTATTGTCCCATCTGATTCATACGATAACAGTACCTATGGTGAAAACCCTATCGGTACAGGACCTTATGTATTGGACCACTGGGATAAAGGACAACAAGCTATTTTCACAATAAATGATAATTATTATGACCAAAAACCATACTTCACTCAGATAACCTTATTATTCCCTGAAGAAGCAACTTGGTTAGAATTAGCTAAATCTGGTGATGTGGATGTAGTTCCTGTAGCAACTTCCGCTTTAAACCAATCTGTAGATGGATATAAATTCTATGAAGTATCTGCAGGTAGAGCACAAGGTGTATCATTCCCATACCTTGAAGATAACGGTCAAACTACTGAAAGCGGCTGGAAAATAGGTAATAATGTAACTGCTGATAAAGCAATCAGACAAGCATTGAATGTCGGTGTAGACCGTCAAAAAATGTGTGATGAAGTATTCTCCGGACATGCTAAACCTGAATTTACCAGTGTAGACACTAGAGATTATGCAAATGAAGCTGCTAAAGGAACCGATTCTGATGTAGCTAAAGCAAAACAAATCCTTAAAGAAGGCGGATGGGAAGACACTGATGGTGATGGAATCGTTGAAAAAGATGGTGTAGAAGCATCCTTTGACTTATACTATCCACCAGATTACCTTGACAGACAATCTTTAGCAACTGTATTTGCAGAACAAGCTAAAGAAATAGGTATTGATGTAAAACTTCAAGGTGCTGACTGGGATACCATTTATGCAAACATGTACTCTTCAGCTGCATTGATGCAACAAACTTCTCCAGATCCATACAAATCCATCTATCAGCAATACCACAGTAAGGCTCCAGATGAATTCTATATGAACCCTGGTTTATACAACAATACAGCTTCTGATGCATTAATGGAACAAGCAATGCATGCTAACGACTTCGATCAAGCCAATTCCTTATGGGCTCAATCCGCACTTGTAGGTGATGGCGGTTGGGGTCCTGCTGGAGACGCTCCATTTGCATGGTTAGTCAACTATGACTACAACTATTTCATTAAGAATGACATCGATATTGGTGAACAACCAGATGGTTTAGGAAATGACGTTTTAATTAATATCTGTGATTGGACAAGAACCAATTCCACAGCTTAATTTTTCATTTCCTTTTTTATTTTTTTTATTAATTTATTCTTTTAAATTTTAATTTTAGAATGCTTCAAGTTTTATTTTATTATCTGATGAAATATTTAATTTAAAAATTTCTTCTTTTAAATTTAAAGGAATATTTTTATAATTTAAGGAATATTTAGAATAAAATGATATTTTAGAATTTAAAGGAGTATTTTTATAATTTAAGGAATATTTTAGAATTTAAAGCATATTTTTATAATTTAAAAGAATATTTTAGAATTTAAAAAAATATGGGGGTTTATTTTCAATGAATAAACAAAAAGTAGCAAAATATTTTGGTTGGAAATTGGTACGTTTTATCGTATTGATGATTGCAGTTGCAATATTTAGTTTTGTATTATTAGATTTATCCCCTATTGACCCAGTTAATGCTTATTTACATGGTGCTGCAGTATCAGAAACTCAAAGGCAAATTTTACAACAGTATTTCGGTACAAATGTCCCATTGCCTGAAAAGATTTTCCATTGGCTAATGGACTTGCTTCAAGGTAATCTAGGAATTTCATTAATTTATCGTAGACCAGTTATAGATGTTATCATTGACAAATTTATGGCTTCTCTTGCATTGATGGCACTTTCATGGATATTAAGTGGTGTCATTGGTTTTGCATTGGGAGTTGTAGCTGGTAAGAACAAAGGTTCCTGGATTGATAAGGTAGTAAAGGTTTATTGTTATGCAATTCAATCTGCACCATCCTTTTGGGTAGGTATGCTTGTATTGATGATATTTTCAGTTTATCTAGGATGGTTCCCAATAGGATTTGGTGTTCCTATTGGTGTTAGAAGTACTGATGCAACATTTATAGAGTGGGCAACAAGGCTTGTCCTTCCTACATTGACATTAAGTCTTGTCGGTCTTGCTCCAATTACAATGTACACACGTAATGAATTGACCCAAGTTTTATCTTCTGATTTTGTATTGTTTGCAAAATCAAGAGGTGAGAAAGGTTGGGATTTAGTGAAAAACCATGGTATAAGGAATATATTATTACCTGCAATTACATTGCAATTCCTATCATTCAGTGAATTGTTCGGTGGAGCAGTAATGATAGAGCAGGTATTTTCATATCCTGGAATTGGACAGACTGCAGTTGCTGCAGGTCTTCAAAATGATGTTCCTCTGTTTCTGGGAATTGTAGTTATCAGTGCAATATTTGTATTTGTAGGTAACCTGCTTGCGGATATTTCTTATTACTTTATAGATCCAAGAATTAAGGAGAATGAGTTCAATGATTAAGAAAAAGGCTAATGATAAAGAGCAATGGTTCATATACCGTGCGAATCTTAGAACAAAAACCCTTGTAGTTATTGGGCTCGCAATTGTGATTATCCTCAGCATTTTCATAAGTGGTTATTTCATTAGAGATATCCCTACTGACTTTGCTAGTGCAATGCAGATGCCTTCCTTAGAACATCTTTTCGGAACTGATTGGATGGGAAGGGACATGTTTCAGCGAACAATTGCTGGACTTGGATTAAGTATTATGGTAGGTTTCATTGCATCTGTTGTCAGTACAATAATTTCCATTATTCTAGGATTATTCTCAAGCTTCAACAAATTCGCAGATGAAGTTGTTGCAGGAATAATAGACTTATTCGGATCAATTCCTCACATCCTTTTGATCATTCTTGTTTCAATAATGTTTGGAGGAGGAGTATACGGTGTAATCATGGGTGTCGGTTTGACACATTGGACACCACTTGCAAGGGTTTTAAGGTCTGAAGTTAAGGAAATCAAGACAAAAGAGTACATTTCCCTTTCAGAAAATCTTGGAAGAAATAAAGTTTGGATAGCAATTAAACACATTTTCCCATTAATCATTTCCCAAATAATTGTAGGTGTAATCCTAATGTTCCCTCATGCTATCATGCACGAAGCTGCGATTACATTTTTAGGATTTGGATTACCTCCTCATGAACCTGCAATTGGAGTAATATTAGCGGAATCCATGCACTACTTGTCATCAGGATGCTGGTGGTTAGCGTTCTACCCTGGTTTATCATTACTCTTAGTTGTATTGCTATTTGACTTGATTGGAGAAAATGTTGAAAAATTACTCAATCCTGAAACTGCGCAAGAATAAGAGAAATTTTCATAATTTCTCTTTTTTAATTTTTTTTGGGGATATATGGATATGGAAATTAGAGAGATTCAAAATGATGCAGATGAAATAGAAGCTGTTCAGAAATTTTTGTATGAACAAATTAGAATAGTCTATGATATTGGTCCTACTCCTAAATTTCACTACGATATTGAAGGATTGGATGAGTATTATGTTTTGCCTAAAAGAAATTGCTTTTTTGCAGCCTATGATGGGGATAAGATAGTTGCAACAGCAGGAATTAGGGCATATGACAGAGATTTTGAGTTTTTTAGAGGACAATACACACAAGAGAGTACAGCAAGCATTTGGAGACTAATGGTTGATGGAAACTATAGAAGAAAAGGCATTGCACGCAGTCTCGTAAAATCTATGGAGGAGTTCGCTAAAAAAGTGGATTATAAACAAATCTATTTGCATACTCATAGGTATCTTGACTCTGGATTGCCATTTTGGAAAGCTCAAGGGTTTATAGTAACTGTAGAAGAAGACGATTATGATGAAACAACTCATATGATAAAAATATTAGATTAGTTGTTTAGTTTAATTAGTTTAATTAGTTTAATTTAGTTTAGTTATTTAGTTTATTAGTTTAATTTAATTATTATTTGATTATTATTGTGCTTTAATTATTATTTTGATAATGAGAAATTAAAGTGATTAGGTGGTTTGATGGACAAATTATTGGATGTTGAAAATGTTTCGATTTCATTTATACAATACACAAGGGGATTAAATCAGAGAGATCTGAAAGTTATCACTGATTTGACATTAGATATATCTGAAGGAGAAATTTTGGCAGTATTAGGTTCAAGTGGTTCTGGTAAAAGTTTGCTTGCACATGCAATATTTGGAATCTTGCCTGAAAATGCAAGACTTAATGGAAAAATCAAATTTAAAGGAAAAGAATTGTCTCAAGAAGATAAAGAGGAAATTAGGGGTAAAGGCATTGTGCTAGTGCCTCAATCTGTAAACTTTTTGGATCCTTTAATGAAGATATCAGATATAGCAATTGGCCACTGTGAAACTGAAGAAGAGAAAAAGGCGAAGAAGATTAAGCAAAGAGAAATCTTTGAACATTATAATTTGGGCTCTGAAGTGGATGATATGTATCCGTTCCAATTATCTGGAGGTATGGCAAGAAGAGTTCTTGTTTCAACTGCATTGCTTGCAGACCCTGACCTTGTTGTAGCTGATGAACCGACTCCGGGTCTAGATGAAAAGACTGTTCGTGAGACATTAAAT
>JAEEWY010000126.1 GCA_016291275.1 Methanobrevibacter sp.
ATTTTTCACTAAAAGATCTCTTGAAAAAATCAATGGAAAACCTTATGAAAAATTTAATGAAAATCTCATGAAAAATCTTATAAAAAATCTTATGAAATGGAAAAAATTTTTAGGAAAAGATATATTTAAGATAATGTACAATAATAATATACAAATTGTATAATTTTTTTAATTCAATTTAAAAAAATCAATTAATTCAAATTTATAAAAATTCTTCTAATTGAAGGAGGTGAAAGAATGGACAATTCAAATATAATCATATCTGTAATTATTGTATTATGTATTGCTGCAGGAGTAACTGCATATGGAATAACTGAAGGCGATAATGCAGTATTCAATGATTTAACTGGATTCTCACCAGACAGTTCAAGTTCTGATGATAATGGAATTGGCAATTTGTTTGGGGATAATTCCGGTGATGGAACTGGCTCAGATGTTTCTAACGGAGGAAGTTCCGGTTCAAGTGGAAGCAATGGTGGAACAAACTCTAACGGAGGCAGTAACTCTGGCTCAGGATCAGGATCAGGTTCCGGCTCTGGCTCAGGAGCAGGATCTGGAGGCAATTCTGGAAACTCCGGTGGACAAGGCCAAACTAAAATAACTCCTAACCAAGCTAAAACAATTGCTTCCGGTTTTATCGGTGAAGAAGGAGCATATGTCAGCAACGTTAAGGATGATGGAACCCAATACATCTGCTATATCTCAGATGCAAACGGAACTGTTGTAGATGCAATTGCAATCAGTTACTCTGGTGAAAACTTAGGAAAAGTTTAAGCTTTTATTTTGAGGAATAAGATTTATTTTATTCCTTATTTTTTAACTTTTTAATTGCTATTTTTAAAAAAATTTTTTATAGAATCAAATCTATTTTTAAATGCGAAAGATCTATAAAAATGAATAAATTTATAATATATCGTTACTAAAATATACTATATTATCAATTTAAAAAAATTGATGAAGTGATTTTACAAATATTACATTCATAGAAATTTTATAAAAAATATTGCAAATCTTTTTTAAGATATTCTAAAAGAGGTGGAAATATGGACAATTCAAGCATTATTATTTCTGTTGTTATCGTATTGTGTATCGCTGCAGGAGTAACTGCATATGGATTAACAAATGACAGCAATAGTGTATTCAATGACCTTTCAGGTTTTACACCTGATGACCAAGGAAACACCGGAATAGGAAATAATTCTACTGGCCTTGATGGAAACGGCACTGGAACTGGTGACAATACCGGTTCAAGCAGTGGAACCAGCAGCTCTTCAAGCAGCAGTTCAAGCTCAAGTTCTTCAGGCAAACATAACGTAAGCCCTGAAAAAGCTAAAAAGATTGCTGAAGCTCAAGGATGGGAAGGTTCCTGGTGTTACAGTGTAAAATACAATTCACATGGATATTACACTTGCCTTTTAAAAGACGCTAAAGGCCGTACTGGTTATGTGCTTGTTGGATCTGGTACCGGAACAGTTTTAGAAGGTGCTTGGAGTGACGAAGTTGTACCTGAAGAAGGTAACAGCACTGACTCAAGCGACGAGATTTCAGATAACGAGACCAACAGCCAATAAATGATCAATGAAAATTAAAATTAACTAAAATTAAACAGTTTTGAACTGATAAAGGCAATAAATACTATAAAATTAAATTATCCATTAATTTAATTTTTAGTTTTTATTTTCTTTTTATCTTCAATTTACTTTCATAAAATTATTTTTATTAAAAAACTATTTTTATCAATTTCAGCTTTATTTTTAATCTTAGAATTTTAATTTAAAAAAACATTCCTTACGATAGTTTTATATATCATAATAAACATATTATTAAATGTTGTATATAGGGCCCGTAGCCTAGCTGGACAGGGCGTCGGACTTCTAATCCGAAGGTCCCGGGTTCAAATCCCGGCGGGTCCGCTCTATTACTATTTTTACTGTTTTTTATTAAATTTACAAAAGAAGACTACTTAAGATATCTTAAGCAGTTTAAGAAATGTATAGGCTTGTAGCCCAGTTTGGATAAGGCGTTAGACTCCTAATCTAAAGACCGCGGGTTCAAATCCCGCCAAGCCTGCTTTTAAAAATAATCAAAATTATTGTTTTTCTATATCTTAAACTCAAAAGAGCTTTTAAAAATAATCAAAATTACTGTTTTTATATATCTTAAACTCAAAAGAGCTTTTAAAAATAATCTAAGGTAAGCACTTTCTCTTTTTTCTCTTGTTTTTTAAACTCATCCTTAAATGATATTTCGCCATATTTGCCTCCACCACCAGGAACAACATTTAAGGTCTTATTCCTAAATCCTTCTATTCCAAGAGCTACCTTATCGTCTATTTTTGAAATATCCTCTAATGGAGTGCTTATTAAAACATCGATTTCAGGACCGTATGCATCAATCAATTTCTGCCAAACCCCTTGAACTGTTTTTGTTGTAATCCCCTTATCATAGATCATGCTGATTATTTCAGCAAGAGGCATCAGATGAACATATGGAGGCCTATGGCTTGGATGATGAGGTTCCTTATAATCAGCTATTTCACTAATTCTAAAGTCAACACCCTTCTTGATCCTGCCACCACAGGAACATTTCATCCCATTGGCTTTTGCTATCTCAGGGTCAATGATCTTATAGCATTTTGTGCATGCAGTCATATGGTACTTCCCCAAATTGGGAAGAAGGCCATAATTCGCCTTAACGGTCTTGTGCTTCAGTGCCTTTTGAAGTGATGTATATGAAATGTCTTCCATCTCTATTTGATTGAATTCCCTGCCTAATCTATGAGGCCATGGTGAATGGGCATCGGAATTGGTTAAAAATACAAAATCAGCGAGTTCCTTTACAGTATCTGCCATATCTGTATCTGCAGATAACCCCAATTCAACGAAATCAGGTGCCTTTTCATAACAGTCATAAATGCTGTCATAGGTCTTGTACATTCCTGTCCAAGGAGTGAATGAATGAGCTGGGCCGATCATGCAATCATACTCTTTCACAAGCTCAAAGAGTTCAGCACCGCTTAAAGGGCTTCTTGGCCTGCCATCAATATACTTGTTTGGAGAGACCAGTTTTTCTGAAAGCTCACGAGCGACTTCAATATTAGGTAAAATAATTACATGATGAATCTTGTGCTGAGCTTCAACCTCAGTTGTCAAGATGAAATCACAGTCATCATGAGAATATATTCCATCCCCCTTATATTCTGTGCTTTCCGCTACAATATCAAGCCATTTAGGATGAAAAGCGTCTCCAGTTCCAACTAGGTCCAATCCCTTTTCACGGGATTTTGGAGCTATATTGTTTATCACCATATCCTTTGAAGTGGCTGCTGAGAAGCAACTGTGAGTATGTAAATCCGCATTAACCAACATATAATAATCATTATAGTTTTTTAGTATAAATAATTTTAAAAAATAACAATAGGTAAATAGAATTAAACTATAAAAATATTAATTAAGTAAAATTCAAAAAAGTGATTCCATGACTAAAAAACGTTGCCATTGGGCTGAAGATGTTGAAGATATCTATGTAATGTATCATGATCAAGAGTGGGGAGTTCCAACACATGATGACCAGGAACTGTTTGAACTGCTTGTACTTGAGTCATTTCAAGCTGGACTTGCATGGATTACAATACTAAAGAAAAGAGAGAACTTTAGAGAAGCTTTTGATAACTTTGACGTTGAAAAAGTAGCTGCTTACGATGATGAGAAAATAGAAGAGCTAAGAAACAATGCAGGAATAATCAGACATAAGGGAAAGATAAATGCTGCTATAAACAATGCAAAGATCTTTATTGAAATACAAAAGGAATACGGTTCTTTCTCAAACTACATCTGGCACTTTACAGACAATAAAATATTGATTGACACTGAAGAGAACTATCTCACCAACTCTCCCCTTTCAGACAAAATAGCTAAGGACTTGAAGAAAAGGGGAATGAAATTTGTTGGAACCACAATTATCTACTCCTACCTTGAGTCAATTGGAGTAATAAACAATCATATTCATGAATGCTTTAGATATGGGGAATTGAAATGAAAGCACGAGACTTACTTGCAGAAATAAAGGAAAACATCAAGGATTATGACATTGCTCCCTTTGAGGAAAGAGTAAGGGATGAAAACACTGATCAAACATCAAAACTACGTGCCAACTTCCATATTCAAAACTATAAAGAGATTATGGAATTGAATATTGATGAGAACGATGAAAGCAATATAGAAATCGATGATGAATTGGTAAATGACATTAAAGATGAATTGGGCAGATTCTTTGAAGGATGTTCCCCTGAAAGTGAAGAGGAATTTAAAAAATTCATAATCTATACTTGCATTTACTTAAGCGTAATCGCTAAAAGGCCATTGCATCCAATTGGAATAGATATGCACAATGGAAAAACAGTATTTGGTCAAGAAGAGAATGGTGAAACAGTATACTATT
Source organism: Methanobrevibacter sp. (assembly GCA_016291275.1). Classification (GTDB taxonomy): domain Archaea; phylum Methanobacteriota; class Methanobacteria; order Methanobacteriales; family Methanobacteriaceae; genus Methanobrevibacter. The sequence goes on from JAEEWY010000126.1 coordinate 4,441, forward strand.
GCGACATTAAGGAAGAGCAATCAAAGGTTGCTAAAGATTACTATACATGCCAATACTGTGTTTGCAAGCCAAGTGAGTTAAAAGAGAATTAAATTAAAAATGGAAAACAAAATTTTAAAAAAAAAGATAGATGAGAAAATAATACAAAATAAAAAAAAAAAAAGAATG
>JAEEWY010000003.1 GCA_016291275.1 Methanobrevibacter sp.
GCAATGTTTGTTCCAGCTGCAATATTACAATTGGAACCTAAAATGGAGTCACCTACATAACTTAAATGGCTTACATTGGTGTTTTCCATAATGATTGAGTTCTTGATTTCCACTGCATTACCTATGTGGACATTATCTCCAAAGTAGGAATTTCCTCTAATGTATGAGTTTGGTCCAATGTCACAGTTTTTACCGATGTAAACAGGGCCTTTAATGTAAACTCCAGAACGAAGAAGACTGCCTTCATCTAAAAATACTTCTCCATGGATTGTAACTCCCTCTTCAACAGTTCCTTTGATTTCTCCTTCAATATGATTGAGCAATTCTTCGTTGATTTCAATCAATTCCCATGGTTTTCCAATGTCCATCCATTCTTTAGTGGTCTTATGTCCTTTAACCACTTTTCCATCAGCTATTTGAAGGGATAGGGAATCTGTGATTTCGTATTCTCCTCTTGGAGAAACTTCAGTCTTGTCAATTTTATCAAAGATGTCCTTATTGAAAATATAAATTCCAGTGTTAATCAAATTACTTGGAGCTTCATCTTTTTTAGGTTTTTCAACAATATTGATGATATTGTCTCCATCCAATTCAACAACACCGAATGCACTTGGATCTTCAACTTCTGTAAGAACCATTAATGTGTCTGGCTTTGATTCTTCATAATCTTCAATGATTTCACTAAGGATGTCTACATCCAATATGATGTCTCCATTAAGAGTGATTAAGCTGTCTTCAATGAAGTCTTTTCCATAGCCAATTGCATCTGCAGTACCTTCCAATTTGCTTTGTGTAGCATAACTGATATTCACTCCAAGATGGGAACCATCCTTAAAGTAATCTCTAACAATTTCTTCTTTATATCCTACAATAAGGAGAATGTCTTTCACACCACAGTCTCGCAGTGCCTCTATATTATATTGAATAATAGGTTTTCCAGCAACAGGCAACATTGTTTTAGGTTTTGTGAGAGTTAAAGGTCTCATTCTTGTTCCTTCGCCTGCACTTAAGATTATAGCTTTCACCTAATTCCTCCTATTTTTATTATCTTCTCATAATTAATTTTTTTATTATTTATTCGTGTTTTATCTTTTTCTATGATTGGCATAAAAATTTTAATAATATTTTGAATATTTTTTACCAATTTTAGATACCTTATTTTTATATTACTTTTTATTCATTTAAATAATTATTTAAAATATTTCATTTTTTATATAATCTATATATAAAATTACGGTGAAATATTGTTCGGTTATTTAGGAATCACATTAATAAAAAAAGTTTTTTATATAAGTTTGTACATATTAGAATTATAGTTAATTAACTAATTATTTGATTAATTAAATTTAAAAAAGGTGATTATATGGTAAAATATGTATGTATGCATTGTGAATACACTTGGGACTCTGAAACTGGAGATGAAACTTACAAAGTACCAGCAGGACCTATCGAAGACTTCCCTGATGACTGGGTATGCCCTCAATGTGCTGCAGGTATTGAAGGAATTATCACTGAAGACGAATAAGTTTTAGTATAATTCTTCAAGCTTAAAGTTTGATCAAAACTTTTTCTTTTTTATTTTTTTAACTATTTTTCTATTCTTATTTTCTTATTCTTATTCTTATTTTATTTGTAGCTATTTTTTTTTAAAAATTTAATTTATAAAAATTTAATTCGCATTCATTAAAACAAATTATTTTTTCATAAAAAAAATTTAGAGAATAATTAAATATTCTCTTTAATGATTTTAATGCAAGTGTCTTTGATTTCTTCAGCTTTTTCTTCTGTTTTAGCTTCTAAAGTTATTCTCACATAATCTTCAGTTCCAGAAGGTCTGACTAAAACCCAGCTTCCATCATTGAAGCTTAATCTTATTCCATCGATTGTATTGATGTCCTTAATGTCATCAAATACATCCTTCAAGAGATCTTCCATGTTTTCCATGACTTTGAATTTCTCTTCTTTGGAACAGATTACCTTTTCTCTCATATGAGGGTATTGATGGAATTTTTCAAGAAGTTCAGATAATTTTCCTTCCTTGGAAACGATTTCTGCCATTCTAAGACCAGACAATATTCCGTCTGGGCACATGCAGAAGTCTGGATGCAACCAAGTACCTGATGGTTCTCCACCAAAGCTTGCATCTTCCTCAATCATAACTTCAGCAACGTTTACGTCACCTACTTTGGTTCTAAGAACTTTTCCTCCGACTTCTTCCATTGCTTCATCCATGCATAATCCTGCATCGACAGTGGTTACAACAGTTCCGCCGAATTTCTTTGAAACAAGTGCCAAAAGTTTATCGAACTCAGAAACTCTTCCCTTTTCATCAACGGTAATCATTCTGTCTGCATCACCGTCGTGTGCAATTCCCAAATCTGATTCGGTTGCTACAACCGCTTTCATTAGGCTTGAGAGATTTGCTTCATTAGGTTCAGGGTTCCTTCCTGGGAAGAATCCATCAACTTGTGAATTCAAGGTGATCACTTCACAACCTGCTTTCCTGAATATGATAGGTGAAAGTTCTGATCCTGCACCGCAAGCACAGTCAATAACCACTTTAAGTCCAGGCTTAATGTCTACAATGTCCAATAAGTCATCGATGTATTGCTTTTTGATTTCATCGTTATGGCTTATAATGCCTATTTTGTCCCATTCCACTTTACCGAAATCTTGATTATAATAGATTTCCTCTATTTTCTCTTCCTGTTCTGGGGTATAAGCCATTCCGTTCTTATTCCAAAGCTTTATTCCATTGTACTGTGATGGGTTGTGAGATGCAGTAAGCATTATTCCTGCGTCAGCATCAAGTTTTAAAGTTGCATAACCTACAAGAGGGGTTGGCACCATACCTATCTTAACAACATCCACTCCATGTTCAATGAGGCCTGCGGTAATGGCCTGTTCCAACATTCTATTGGTGGTTCTGGTATCATAACCTATAACAACTTTCCCAGTATTGTTTAAGTATTTGGCAAGTGATTTTCCTATTTTCAATGCTAGTTCTGAGTTAATCTCTGAACCGATTTTACCTCTGATTCCAGAAGTTCCAAATAGTTTTTTATTTGTCATGATTTAACTCCCTTTATCGAATTAAATGGTGAAATATAATCATCATTAGTTTATTGATTTTAAGCTCCGAATTTATGTGCATATCCCATTAAGTCAGTCATGATATTCATCACGTCAGCACCTCTGATTCTGCACATGCCACCTTTTGCAACAGCAAATTCATTGTATTCACAAACGTCATCCACTCTAACTTCAGGACCGTTGATTAAGATAGGAACTGGGTCTCCTGAATGGTTTTTAACTGAAATAGGTGTTGAATGATCTGCAGTTAAGAAGATATAGCAATCTTCCAATTTAAGGAGTTCGCTCATTACGACTTCGTCAACCTTTTCAATGAATTTCAATTTTTCCTCTGCATTACCATCGTGGCCTGCTTCATCTGCACCATCAATATTGATTAGGAAGAAGTCATGCTCGCTATTGTTTACTTGGTCTATGATTGTGTCTCTGATGTTTTCGAGGTTAGTGTCAGTTCCACCAGTAACATCTTCCATTTCAATGATATCCATTCCTGCAAAGCGACCAATACCCATAATAAGTCCTGTTTCTGCGATACATGCAGAGTTCACTTCGTATTTGTCGTTTATTGATTCAACTTCAGGCACTTCCCCAGCACCACGAGGAATGATTATGTTTGCAGGTGCTTCACCTTCTTCTATTCTTTTGAGATTTACTGGATGGTCTTTAGTCATTTCATAAGATTTAGCTACTAATTTGTTTAATATGTCTGCAGTTTTTTCTGCTTCTGGACTTCCGTCAAGAGCTTTAACTGTCTTAGGTTTGTTTCCTTCCACTTTAGGATCTGCATCGCTTACTTTGCCGGATAATCCTTCTCCCCTAAGCACAAGAACTGCTCTGTGTCCAGTTGATTCCTTAAAGATGATTTCAATGTCTTCATAGCCTTCAATTTTCATTGTGTTCAAGGTTGCTATGATCTCATCGGTTCCTTCTCTAATTCTTCCTGCACGTCTATCTGTAATTATTCCATCTTCATCGGATGTTGAAAAATTGCATCTGAATGCTATGTCTCCAGGAATAACATCTACACCAACACCAACAGCTTCAAATGGGCCTCTTCCAGTGTATACTTCGTAAGGGTTGTAGCCTAAAATAGATAAGTGTGCTGTATCACTTCCTGGAATGATTCCCGGAGCTATTGAATCCATTAAGCCGGTAATTCCTCTTTCTGCCATTTTGTCCATATTTGGAGTTTTAGCTGCTTGTAGTGTAGTTTGATTGTTAAGCTCTTTTAAAGGACGGCCTGCCATCCCATCCATAACCAATATTAATCCTTTCATATTTTCACCATCACAATAAATTGAAATAGAAATAAAGTTATTTATTTAATTTTTAATTTTTTATTTAAATTCTAATTTTAATTTAAATTATAATTTTTTATTAAAATTTTTATTTTCGATTTGAATAAATATCTGAATATTTGAAAAGTAATATTAAATCAATTAATATTTACTATTAATAAAATATATGAATTTATATGCTTATAAAATTTGTTTTTATTTTAGTGGATATTTTTTTAAAAAACTTGAAAAAGTAGTTGAAATTTTATTTGTATTAAGTAAAATTGAGAAAAAACTTAAAATATTAAACATTACTTTATAAAATATCTTTTAAAATATCTTTTAAAATGTATTTTAAAATAAAAATTAAAAAAAGTTTTGAAAAAAAGAGTTCAATCTTAAATAAAAAAAAATGAAAAAAAATGAAAAAATTAAAGTTTTTACATTACAGAAACGATACCAATGATTGCCCCACAGATTGTAGCAAGCAAATTGACATGTTCATTGTTTATGTAATGTCTTCTCTCGAGAACTGCTCCAAGGATACTGTCAATAAAGCAACCTAAAGTTCCTGAGATAACTGAAATCTTTATAGCTATTAAAGGATCTGAAATGATTCCCAATAGGAATGAAGCAATTCCAATTATTCCTGCACCTACAATTGCTGCAGAAGTTCCTAAAATTGATATTGCACCATCAGTTCCAGGAGCCACTTTCTTGAAAGTGGTTATTAAGCGAGGTTCTTGAAGAACACCTATTTCGCTAGCTAATGTATCTGCTGTAGCAGTAGCAACTGCTCCAATGAATCCTCCCGCCAAAGGAAGATAATAGCTTCCAAATGCTGCCATTAGAAAAGCAACCAAACCGTTTGAGATTACATTTTTTGCAGTTCTTGTCTTTTCATATTGGCCGATTTCCTTCTTGTATGGTTTTGAAAAGCGTGTAGCAAATATGCTCAAACCAAAGAACAGCACGATTAGAATGAACCATGGTACTCCTGCTGAGAAGATGATTGTAATTCCCATAAAGATCATTATAAGGGAACCTAATAAGTCTAAGCTTTTTCTCTTATAGCTTATTCCACCTAAAATAAACAGAAGTATGACATATCCCCAATTTATTACAAAAGCTTCATGCATATAATCACTTTTATTAAGTATTATTAATTTTTAATTAGTCTGAATTATTATTCTCTAATAATTATTTAGTCTCTAATTCTTATTAAATGTTATTTTTTATTTATTACTTTTACAAACTTATTTAAATAGTTTACTAATTGTTTGAATCGAAGTGGATAGAAAAAAAGAAATTTATTTTATAGAAATATCAAGAATTAGAATTTATAGAATTAGAATTTATAGAATTAGAATTAATAGAATTAAAAATAGTATATATTAAAAAAGTTTGATAAAAAATTTAAAGAATAAAAATAGTTAAAAAAAGAAAATAAAATATTAGAAAATTTATTCTAATACTTTACTTTTGATGATTTCCACTCTTTTAAGAGGATAGATTTTTTTAGCTTTGTGGTAAATTTCAGAAGCTAATCTACCGTTTACAGAGTTTTCTACGAGTTCATCAAAGGTTTTTTCTGAAGCTACTTTAGTAACTAATTCGTTAATGGTTTCTCTCATGTATTTTTGTTGGGAAGATTTTGCTCTTCTGGTAGTTACAGCTAATACATGGAGTTTTAATTTACGTTCATCTTGGGTAGTTACGATAACAGGAGCATCGATTCTACTGGTTCCTCTTCTGATCATACTTCTTACGTAATCAGTAGTGGTTTTGTGTCCAGTGAATTTAGTGTTTGCGATGTTTCCGTTTACATCATTTACTTCAAATTGTAATTTGATGTATTGTTTAGAGAAGTCACCGGTTAATTCTCTCATGGTTACTTCTACAGTTCTTCCGTACACGAGTTCAGGGTCTCTTGCAGGGGTGGTACCGATTTCTTTGTCTCCGAATGCTACAGGAGTTTTAATGGTGTACCAAGATTTTTCTTTCCAAGTGTCACGTACTCTACGTCTTTGTTTCTTTGCCATTTATATCATTCCTCTCTATATTTTTGACGTAATTATTTTTTAGAATAATTGTTTTTGTTTTTTTATTGAAATAAAACATAGCTATGGCTAAACTATAATATAATATAAAATAGGATAGAAATCTAGCTATGATATAAGTTTTAGTTAAATCCAATGCTTATTGATCTCATGATGAATAATCATTAGATGAAATAAAAAATATAATATTAAAATCACAGGTCAATGGGCTAATGTCACTTTAGATATCTGAAGTGGCCTTATATCAAAAATAGATACAAAAATAGTTATAAAATTTGATTATAAGCTAAATAATTTTTATAATCTATAATTTACCTGCTCTGGAATCAATCCATTTAAATTAAAATAATATCATAAAAGTTTTAAATAAGTTTAAAACCCGCCCATAAAGGTTATTGTTAGTTATGATTTTTATAGTATATAAATATTTTTGATATTATAATTTTTATCTAATAATTATTTTTGTATATTTGGTAGTTATATTTAGTTAATTTTTTAAGTTATATTTAACATATTCCTATTATACTCTAAATATTTTATTATTATGTCTTAAATTAATATGTCTTAAACATATTTTGAAAATATTTTAATATTCCAATATATTTACAGTATATTTCTAGAAAATGTTTAAAAATTTTCTTATTATCCTGGTTTACTACTAAAACATTTAAATAATATAAAAAATATAACAATTGTTATAAAACTTTTTCATGTTTCATGATTTTGTTTTATTAAAAAATGAAAGGAGGTAAAAAATGTGTGAGATCTTTGGATTTAGTTCATCAAAAGAAGAAGAGATTAATGATTATTTAAAAGAGTTTTATAGTCATTGTGATGAACATCCTCACGGTTGGGGATTAGCTATTTTAGATTCAGATAAATTCAGTGTAATTAAAGAACCTGTTAAGGCTCGAAGCAGTGTCATGCTAGGAAATATCCTATTGAATCCAATCATTTCTAAGAATGCTTTAGCACACATTCGTTTAGGCACTATTGGTGTGAAGGACTTTTATAATTGCCATCCTTTCGTTAAAAAAGACAATGCGGGTAGAAGATGGACTCTTATTCATAATGGAACAGTTTTTGACTGCCCAGATTTATGTAAATACAGCACTGAGGAAGAGGGAGAAACCGATTCCGAAAGAATTCTTCTAGGTATTGTTGATTTGATAAACAAGTTTGAGGCATTTAAAGGCGAGCCTTTAAGCTTAAAGGAAAGATTCGATATAGTTTCTGACTTGATAAGCTTTATGGCATTATCCAATAAGTTGAATCTAATTGTTTATGATGGAGAACAGATGTATGTTCACACAAATTATAGGGATTCCTTATGCTATTTGAAAACTGAAAACAGCGTTTTCTTTTCAACTCAAGCTTTAGATTCAAGTGATTGGAAAGAAGTGCCATTGAATACTGTTATCTCCTTTTCAAATGGGGAATTGCTATTCAAGGCAAAACCTCATTCATTTGAATATGTTGAAACTGAAGAGCAGCTTATGTTCATTGAAAAATTTGCAAGCACTTTAAGCAGTGATGTTGAAGAGGAGAATGTGTGGTAATATATCTTATGCTCCTTGAAGTTTAAGATATTGCTTGAAGATATTTGAAGATGTTTTAGTGAGTTATTAGAAAATTTAGAATTTTTAGAAATATGGAATTTAATCCTTTTTAAAGGATAATTTAATTGGAATTGGAGTTGATTAAATGGCAGATGATGCAATTACAGATGAAATGATAAGGGAAAAGATCTGTCAAATGTTTTTGGAATCTACTAAAAAATCTAAAAAAGAGTATATTGGGATAGAAATTGAGGTTCCAATAATCAACTTGAACAAGGAAGCGGTGGACTTTGACATAGTTCATCGTGTAACTGAATCATTTAAGAATCATTTCAATTCTTTTGAAGTTGAAGGCATAGATTATGAAGGCAATGTCTATGCTTTAAGAAACCGTGAAAATGATGACATTGTATGTTATGACTGTTCATATAACAACATTGAATTTGCAATGGGCAAGGAAGAGGACTTATTCACCATAAATGAAAGATTTAGTGAATATTACCGCTTCATTAAGGAAGAGTTTGAAAGTCATAACCACACCTTAAGCGGTATGGGGATAAACCCTTATAGAAAATACAATAATGAAATTCCAATTCCAAGTGAACGATACTTGATGCTTTATAATCATTTGAAGTCAGCAGACAATTATTCAGATTCATTGATGTATTTCCATGATTATCCTGGATACGGCATGTTTTCAAGTGCTTCTCAAGTCCAATTGGATGTTCCATATGATGATTTGATTGAAAACATAAATGTGTTTTCCAAATTGGAGCCAATCAAAGCGTTAATCTTTTCCAATTCAGTCCTTTTGGAGGATAATGAGGATTACGTTTGCTTTAGGGATAACCTATGGGAGTACAGCACTCATGGAGTCAATCCACACAATATCGGAATGTATGATATTGAATTTAAAAGTATTAATGAATTGGTTTCCTATCTTGAATCCTTAAACATTTACTGTGTAATGAGAGATGGGATTTACATTAATTTCCCTTCAATGCCTTTAAAGGATTATTTCAACACTGATTCCATTGTAGGGGAATGCTATTGCAAAGGGTCTTATAGGGACATTGAGTTTAAGCCATCTTTAGATGATATTGAATATTTGAGAGCATTTAAGTTTATTAATTTGACTTTTAGAGGAACTCTTGAGTATAGAAGTGTTTGCACTCAACCTATCAAGGACTCTATGTCTGTTGCAGCTTTTCATGTAGGTTTAAAACATAAAACAAAGGAACTGGAAAAGCTATTTTTTAACGCTCCGGTATTTCACGATTGTTATAACAGTACAGAGCTTCGTAAATTGTTAATAAAGACTGAAATTCCAAGTTCAATCGATCAAGATGAATTGTATGGTCTTGCAAAGGACGTTTTGGATTTGGCAAAAGAAGGTTTGAAAGAAAGAGATCTTGGTGAAGAAATATTTTTAGAACCATTATACGGAAATGTGAAGGAGAAAACAAATCCTGGAAAAAGGATATTGGACTCATTGAAAGAAGGAATAAGTTTGGAAGAAATCATTAAAGATTATGGTGATTTATAGGATGAAGGTGTGATAAAATGGATAGGTTATTCAATTTATCTCAATTGCATAAGAATGCAAGTTCAGAGGATTTAAAACAAGGATCTTTCGGTTTGGAGTGGGAAGGATTAAGAGTTCGTGAAAATGGAGAGCTCTCACTTAGTCCACACCCTGAAATATTTGGAAACAAATTATCAAATCCTTACATTACAACAGATTTCTCAGAAAGCCAAATAGAGATCATCACCCCAACCTTCGATACAATAGATGAAGCGTTTTCATTTTTCTCTTTCATGTCTGATTTGGTCAACAGCTCTTTGGATGATGATGAGTTCCTATGGTTCCAATCATTGCCTTGCATACTTCCAGATTCAAGTGAAATCCCGATTGCAAAATATAAAGGCAGAGAATTGGCAGAAGAGTCAATGGAATACAGAAAAGGATTGGCTAAAAAATATGGTCTTAGAAAGCAATTGATTTCAGGAATTCATTTTAACTTTTCATTTAAGGAGGAACTGATAGAAAAACTGTATGAGAATCTGGATATCAGTGAGATTGAGAGTGAAGAGGATTCAAGGATTTCCTATAAGGAATTTAAGAATAGGCTTTATCTAAAGATATCAAGAAACTACATTCGTTATGTTTGGCTAATAATTTATCTTACAGGCTGTTCTGTTGCAGCTCATGATACATTCACTCCAGAATGTACCAAATTGATGGAAAATAGCGATAATCGTGGAGGGGTTTATAGTGAAAGAGGACCTTCATTCAGGAATGCATCCTGTGGATATAAGAATTTAGAGCATTTATATCCGAATTATGATTCAGTAGATGCATTTGCCAATGATGTTCAGTCTTTCATTGATGAAGGTAAGCTATCACAAGCTAAGGAGCTATACACTCAAATCAGATTAAAGCCTAAAGATCCAAGTGATGTTCTTTCATCTTTAAGAAATGATGGAATTCAGTATCTTGAAGTGAGAACTTTAGACATCAATCCATTTTATAAATGCGGTTTAATAAAAAAAGACATGGATTTCCTTCACTTGTTCCTGATTTATACCTTGATTGCTGAAGAGTCCGATTATGAAAATTGGCAAGAGGAAGCTCTTTACAATGAGGAAATGACTGCTGAAGCGGCTTATGATTATAATATGAAATTGCTTAAGGATGGTGAGAAAATCAGTTTGGAAGAATGGGGATTGAGAATTCTTGATGAAATTGATGACATGTGCAGAACCTTAGGTATTGGAAGTAGGTCACTTATTGATTCAATGAGACAAAGAATTGCAGATCCTTCCTTGACATATGGAAAAGGACTCATAAGACTGATTAAAGAAGAAGGATATATCAACAGTCAACTAAAATTATCTAAAATCAATAAGATAACAAGCAAGTATCTTTTGGAAAATACAGATTTGTTGGATGATGAAAGGTTCAAGGAATATGTTCCTATTGCTCTTCAAGGTGCTAAAGAATAGTTCTTTAATCTTTTAATTTCTTTTTTTATTTATTTTCTAAACTTAACACCTACATTGAATGCATCAGCTATTTTATCTCCCACTTTGAAGTAGTCATATAAAACATCATCATAAACTATTGGATTTAACAGTTTCAAGTCAACTTTTCCCTTTTCGCCTATGACATCTTCATCTGCTTGAATGTTTACAATTTCTCCAGTTATTTGTGTATGGCTACCTATTCAACAATATTCATGACTTTGCATTCAACTGATACTTTCATTTCATTTATGACTGGTGCGTTTACCTCTTTAGCTTTAGTGGTGGTGAAACCTACTTTTTCAAGCTTATCAACATCATATCCGGATGCCATTCCAATATAATCTGTTTCTGCAACTTGATTTGCTGATGGGAAACCTAGAACAAACTCCTCTCTTTCCAATATGCTTTTAAGTGTTTTTCGTTTAGCAGTTGAATTGATTGCAATCATCACTGCTGGAGGGTGATGGCTACACATTGTTGCAAATGCAAGTGTGCATGCATCTGCTCTTCCATTTTCATCATAAGCAGAGGCAATAACTGCAGGAGATGGATACATCATTGCCCTTGGTTTTAAATTAACTTTTTTAGACATTTTAACCCCAATTTAATAATTTAGATTTTAATGTTTTTCATGAAATTGACATGGTCTATGTATTTTCTTAAAACCTCTTCAACGGTTCCTTCATCCTTTACCAATTTTAAGCCTGAATCTTCTGCATAGATTGCTGCTTTAGGGCCAAACTGTTCGCATATTGCCACTTCACAATCTTCAATGGCTTTAATGATTTTCGGATTTTGATGTTTCATGTCTGCTTCAATTTCAACATTTCTTTGGTCAATAAAGTCGAATTTATCTTCATCCTCATCATATTCATAAACATACAATGATTTTGCTTTTCCAAAGTGCAAATCTACATTTTCTCCATTAGTTGAAGCAACAGCTATTCTCATATTAGTCACCATTTTACTTTCTTCTTTTTTTTAATTTGAATAAAATAAGCGTTATTCCTCTTTCCAATTGTTGTAAATCAAGGATTCTATTTTCTGGTTATCATCAGGGTATGTGTTCTGATTCATAATGATGAACAATTCATCAGCATATTTCAATTCCAAATCTTCATCTGGAATCAATGTGTTTCCGCTTCTTACAACAGATACAACCATAGCGGATTTAGGGATAGGAAGCTCCCAGATTTTTGTTCCTATCAATGCACAGTCCATTGGAACAACATACTCTTCCAAAACGCTTTTTGTCTTATCGAAGTCAATTCCCTTATTCTTCTTCAAGAGTCTCATAAGCAATGTTTCATAGATTGGATCATTTCCAAGGATTGTTGGAATGATATATGCAAGTATGGTCACTACAATCATTGCAACAAGGGAGTTTGTGACTCCAGTCATTTCAGCAATGAGTACAATTGCGGTAATTGGAGTTCTAACAGAACTTGCAAACATTGCAGCCATTGAAATCATAATGAACTTATATGAAATAAGTGGGTCTAGTCCAAAGATAGGAATAACTATTGCACTGAATATTGCACCGATATAAGCCCCAATTACAAGAACTGGGTAGAATATTCCCCCAGGTGCACTTGAACCGAAACAGAATATTAAAAGCAAGTATTTTCCAATTAAAAGAACAATTAGAATAGACAATGGAGGTAAGGATAGTTCTATAAGACTCATCATTGAGTATCCTCCACCAAGGACTTCAGGTAAAAATAGGCCTACGACTCCAGTTACAAGAAATACAATAATGTATTTCACTTCCAATGGAAGAAAACTCAATCTCTCCCACATTTCAGAAGCCTTAATCATTCCCACATTGTAAATGTAGCCTAAGATTCCAACAATGATTCCTAAAATTATCAATAGGTAGAAATATTTTAAAGGAAGATTCAATGATGTGAATGGGAATATTGGACTTTGCCCAAAGAACAGTTTTGATACCAGGTCCGCTACAACTGCTGAAACCAATCCTACAAGGACGATTGACCTGTCAAATCCCTTATTGATTTCCTCTAAGGTGAAGATGAATCCTGCAAGAGGGGCACTGAATGTAGCTGCAAGCCCTGCTCCACTTCCACATACCAAAAGACGCTTTTCATCAGTCTTGGTGTTTGGCAAGTATTTTGAAACTCCTTTTGCAGCCATTGCTCCTAATTGTACGGATGGTCCTTCTCTTCCTAAAGAAAGCCCTCCAAGTGCTGTAAGGGTTCCTCCAAGAAACTTGGCAATCAATGTCTTCCACCAGCATACATCAAAGTATCCTTTCACTTCACCCATAACTATAGGGATTCCGCTTCCTAAACTGTCAGGGTCCCATTTCATTAATAGTGCAGTGATGAATCCCATAAGTGCAAGAATTGCAAACCATGCAACTGTTAATAGGAAGTCTCCTTGAATGTATTTTAAGGTGGAAAATAGGATGTTTTCGCTATTGTCCAATCCGAATCTGTATAATGATACAACTAATCCTGAGAATAAACCGATTAGAACCGCTTCTATAATCAGCTTGATGTAATATTTAGAATTATCTACATTCAAACCCAATGTTTGCTTAATCATTTTCATGGTTTAACCTCAGTTTCATAATTATTTTGATTATTCCTAATTTGTTAAGTTGTTTTAGCAGTATCATGAAAAATAAAAATTAATTGTTATCTTGTAATTCCGCCAAATCCTTTTATAAGTTTTTCACATTCTTCAATGGATTCTTTGCTTAATGATTGAATTGAAAAGGTGTAACTGATTTCATCTTCTTTTATAGGTTCGCCTTTGTAAATGTCAATTATTTCCACATCGACAACATCCTCAATTCTTTTTAAAGCATCTTTGATGGTGTGAGGATTTGATTTTCTCCTGAATATTGCGCTAAGGTCTCTTGTGTGCATTTTCTGATTCTTTACCTTCCAATTGAAAAGTTCCTCTTCATCCAGCATTTCAGCATTGGATATCTTTAGCTTTTTGACCTTGCCGTTTTCATCTTCCAAATATACGAAATCCAAACCGATTTCCTTGATTTTTCCAACATGGATTTTATCTGAATAAATATGCTTAAGACCTACTTCCTGTCCAATGGATTGCATTAATATATTATATTCCTGGGTAAGGGCATTTATTGCCTTGTCACTTCTACCTAAAGCCGCTTGGATGTCTCCCATATGCTTTGTTGCCCTAAGAGCGATTTCAACAAACTCCTCCTCGTCCTCATTTGTCAATGCTTCTTTCAATTCGCTTATGGAATCAAAAAGAGCTTGTCTGATCTTTTCTCCACGCTTGTTTTCATGTTGGATTGAGTAAGTAAGATATGGATTTTGAGATACTATCCTAGCTATTGTATCAATCATTAGATTGTAAATTGGACTTTCATAGTTTTCAGTGTCCTTAATGTCAATTTGAAGTTTTTCAATAGCTGAAGCTGTAGAGATGTATGAAAAGTGAGTCAAGACCTGTACAATTCCCATCATGTCATCGTGATGCTCCGGACTTGTTTCCACTATCCTCATTCCCTTGTCTTCAAGGAACTTGTAGACTTTAGGGTACCAATTTCCCTTTTCAATTGGTGTAAGCACTATGATTTGCCCTTTCAAGTCTGTTGTTCTTGGACCAAAGACTGGGTGAGTAGGGATGAATTCAACTCCTTCTCCAATGCATTCCTTCATTTTGCGGCTAGGGCCCTCTTTCACTGAAGTAACATCAATCATCAATGAACCTTCTTTCATAAATGGTCCTAATTCCTCTATAACTGCTTCAGTGCTTGAAATAGGAACGGAAATAATCACGATATCGCTATCTTGAACAATCTTCTTATTATTGTCGCTATATTTTATTCCAAGTTCCTCACTGACTTGCTTTCCAACAATGGAATCTCTTCCTGTAATTGTAACATCGAAGTCAAAGTCTTTCATATACCATGCAATGGTTCTTCCTAAACCTCGTGTTCCTCCAATAATTCCAATTTTCATTTTATTAGCTCTATTAGTTTTGTTTTAGAAATTGATAAAAATTATTTAATTGATTTTGGTAAATTAATTTTGGTAAATTGATTTTGATAGTATTTTTTAGATAGTATTTTTTTGATAGTTATTTTTTAAAATTACTTAATTTTATATATTACCAATATTCATATTTTATATTGTTATAATAATTATATAACTATTGAGTTTTTTATAATTTTTGATTAATTTTAATGAGAATGACAAATTTATATTTCTGTATGCATTGAGGTTTATTCATGAAAATAACTTATCAAGATAGAAAGAAAGGAATTATCGAACTTCTTCCTGAAACTTTAGATGACTTATGGCATCTGTCTCACATAATCGCTGAGGGAGATACTGTATACTCTAAGACAACAAGAAGGATTCAGGACAATACTGGAGATAAGTTAAGAAGTGATAGGGGAGTTAAAAAGACCTTTACTTTAGGGGTTTCAGTAGAGGATGTAAGCTTTCACATCTTCACTGGAAAACTTAGGATAATCGGTTCAATCATCAAAGGCCCTGAAGACTTGATTCCTCTCGGATCTCACCATACAATTGAAGCCAAATTGAACACTCCAATTAAGATATTTAAGGAACATTGGTCTGGCTATGCATTGAAGAGAATCAACCAAGCCATTGAAGCTTCCAAGAAACTATCTGCAATCATTGTTGTATTGGAAGATGATGTTGCAGACTTTGGTTTGATGAGGCAATTTGGCATAGAATATTATGGACCAGTTATGGGAAATGTTTCCGGAAAAAGGATAATTGATAAGAATAGGGCTAAGAATATTGAGAAATTCTATCAAAAGATTGTGGATTATATTCTCAAGTTTGACAATATTCAGACTATAGTTTTGGCAGGTCCTGGATTTTATAAGAATGATTTCCTAAAGTATCTTGAGTTGAAACATAAGGATTTGGCTAAAAAGTCCATAGTTGAAGCCACTGGATCCGGCGGAAGAGTGGGAATCAATGAAGTTCTTAAAAAGGGAACAGTTGAAAAATTGGCTGCTGAGAATAGGGTTGCATTTGAAATTTCAGCAATTAATGAAATCCTTCAGGAAATAGCAAAGTCTTCCACTTTAGTTGTTTATGGTAAAAAGCAAGTGAAAGAGGCTATCGATTTGGGGGCTATAGAAAAGCTATTGGTTTTGGATAATCTAATCAGAAGTGAAGATCTTGAGGAATCCATGGATATGGTTGAAAACATGTCTGGTGAAGTTTTAGTCATAAGCAGCCAGCATGAAGGCGGAAAGCAGCTTGAAGGATTAGGTGGTATGGCTGCTACCTTAAGGTATTCCATCAATTAATTGAAATTAATCCATTAAATTATTTTTATTTTTCTAAATAGCTATCTCTTAGACTCATTTTCTTAGACTTTTAAATAAATTAATATTTGAAAACTTAACATTATATATAATAAAAATTATAAAAATACTAATATTACATTAAAAAATTAAAGGATTTTAAACATGTTTTTAGAATTATTTATAGTATTTATTGCAACATTTTTAGGAACTGGAGCATTGAATATTATATTCCGTTTCTTAGGCAAAAGAGGTTATATGGGAAATCTATATGAGCCAGTGCGTGGAGGTACTCCTCGTGGGATTGGTATAATTCCATTCATTGTAATTAGCCTATTCTTGCCTGCAGGATATAACAATCTTGTTTTAGTTATGGGATTATGTGCTCTTGTTGATGATGTGATAGGTAGAAGAAGAATCGCTAACTTGCCTATTGAAATAGGTCAACTTGCTAGAGGAATAGGTATGTTATGCGTTATCGGATTAGGTTATCCTCTTATGGGCATTTCTTCTATTTTAGTTGCTTTAATGATTCAGCCTATGAACATTGCAGATATGCAACCAGGTTCTGCAGTAAGCGTAGTTATTATAATGAGCTTCTTTACAATTCTTGCTACCTTGATTTTAGGTGTAGCTCCTGTAGCACAGATTCCTGCATATTATGTTCCATTGCTCACTTTAGTTACATGCATAGCATATGCTCCTTTAGACTATTCAGGAAAAATCATGTTAGGTGAAGTGGGAAACCATACCTTTGCAATAGCTTTAGGAATAAGCTTTTACATTCTTGGAGGATTTGTAGGAACCTTAATATTGTTCATAGTAACTACTGCATTGATTGCATACATTAGAAGAAGAAACTTATCTAGATTCCTTATTAATAAATTGCATATAAGCAATCCGACTTTCGGTGATTTGTTTATGGATGTCTTAACAGGCGGAGGTTTAGGTGATTTATTCAGAAAAATCATTCTTGGTGAACGTCAGCAAGTTGTCACTGACAATTTATTAATTTCACTTGGATTTAGAAGATTGCTTTACAATCCATATTCCCCTAATCTAGAAAGAGTAGTTGAAAAGGATGTTAGAACAAAACCGACTGATTTAAGAAAGTTAAGCTAATCATCATGTTCTATCAATCCAATTAAATTTTTTTAACTTATTAATTTTATTATGGTGATCTTATGAGTGATATTTTTGAAGTCATTAAAAATCGTAGAAGCGTAAGAGCTTACAAAGATGAGCAAATTGAAGATGAGCAAATTGAACAAATTTTGGAAGCCGCTATTATGGCTCCTACTGCAAGAGGAGAAGCTCCATGGCATTTCACTGTAGTTCAAAACAAGGAAACTCTTGCAGATATCAATGATTCTGTACTCAACATCTTATCCAATTCAGGTGATGAATTCCTTGAAGCAATAGCAGAATCTCGTGTTAATGTAATGCACAATGCTCCAACAGTTGTGTTTGTTTCCGCTAAATCAGATGCAACCAATATGCAAGCTGATTGTTCTGCAGCTATTGAAAACATGCTTCTTGCAGCAGAAGGATTGGATATTGGATCCTGTTGGTTAGGTCTTGTAGCTATTTACTTCAGTGTTGAAGAAAACTTGAAAAAGCTCCATATTCCTGAAGGATACACTCCATTGTATGGTGTTGCTTTAGGTAAAAAGGTTGAGCCAAATGAACCAAACCCACGTAAGGACATTTTCGTCAATTGGGTAAAATAAGAATTTAATTATTTTTTATTAAATTTCTATTTATTTTTTATTTTTAATTTATTTCATTAAACTATTTTTAAAAAAGAAGCATTGATAAGATAGATTATCTTATCAATTTTATATTTTTATCTAATTTTATATTTTTTTTACACTTTTTCTATTTTTATTCACATGATTTTTAAGATTTTATAATAAGCATCTGTAGATGGATGAACTTCCAAGAAATCATCGAAATCCTCTTTAGTTATTCCCATATTCATGAGGAATGCAAGATAAGCAGTATCATCAATTGAGGATGGGGATATTTGACTTGCTCTCACTATTTCTTCTGTTTCAGTATTGAGTGAAATCTTTGTAAGTCCAGTTTCTCCTCTTAGGATTCTCCAGAATGCATGTGGGCCTCCAAGGCCAGGAATGATTACATCTTCAACATTGCTATCATCATCAGATGATTCTGTTTTTTGAGTGAAGCTCACATCCAAATCCAATGTCAATGATTGCGGAACGATTATATCGTCAAACTTATTCAAGTATCCTGCCATGTTTCTTGCTGCTGAGATTCCCTCTTTTCTTGCATAAGGAGTGAGGGTGATTCCTCCTGTAACGTCTCCTGCAGCATAGATATTAGGATTTGAGGTTTGGAAGAATTCATTTACCTTAATTGATCCATCTTCATTTAATTCAACAATGTCTGCAACTATTTCTGAGTTAGGTACTCTTCCAGTAGCTATCAATGTTTTTCCTTCAAATTCTCCCTTGTCAGTTAAGATGGAGTTTTCAGTGATTTCCAAAACATTGGTGTTCTCATGTATATCCACTTCATCAATGAGCTTGTTAACTACATAAGATTTGATTTCTGGTTCCAAATCCTTTAGGATTTCGCTTCTTGCAATTATCTTTACTTCACTTCCAAAACTTGAGAATAGGTTTGATAATTCTGTAGCAATTATCCCTCCACCAACTATATTCAATTTGCTTGGAACTTCCTCCAAGGAAAGTACATCGCTGCTTGTTAAAGCATATTTTGCTCCATCGATATTTGGAATAAATGGTCTTGCACCAGTAGCTATCAAAAGATTTTCTGCCTCATATACATTACAATCATTATTTTTCACATTTTCTCTTTGAAGTGCATTGTCATTGTCTAATTTCACCTTAACAATAATCTTATCATCATCACTTATTTCCACACTTGCTTCACCATAGATTACATTATTGTTCACGCTTTCATTTTCCTCTTGGTTAAGTCTGCGTAGCATGAGTTGGGTCTTTTTGATGTTGTCACATGCAGATTTGTAATCCAAGCTTATGTTTCCATTGATGAAACCGATTTCATTATACCTTTTGAAGCTTTTTATGAAACGGCTGATGTCAGTAAGTGCACATACAACCATGCATCCTTCATTAAGACAGGTTCCAGCAATGTATTTCTTCTCAATAAGAAGAGTTTCCTCTCCCAATTTACCGAGTTCGAATGATCCAAGTCTTCCAGCAGGGCCTGCTCCAATAACAATGTTTTTAAATTTTTTTATTTCTTCCATATTATCCCTTAATCTTTTTTTTTTAAATTAGTTGGTTTATTAAGTCAGTATCAATTATTAAAATTAATAAATTAATTAATTAATTTTAGTATGTTTATTTTATTATAAAAATTTATTAATGTATTTTTAAAAATAGATTGGGTAAAATGAGCAAATATTGCTCCAAAAAATAGTTTATGTAAAAAAGTGAAAAGTATTATTAATTTCCTTTAGGAGTAATACTTTATAGTGTCAAGTTATGAATAAATTTATGATTTAAAAAAAATTAGTTTTTGAATTATTGCTTATTCAATAATTCTTTGAACTTCTCTTTAGCTTCATCAATTGTTAATGGATAATCGTTTTCCATATCAAATCCTTCTTTTTCAAGGTCATGGAAAAGTGTTGTAACAATTGGGACTTCCAGGTTTGCCTGTTCAAGAATTTCAGGTTGTGAAAAGATTTCCTTAGGAGTTCCTTCTGCAATCAAAAGACCATCCACTAGAACGAAAACTTTTTTTGCGTAATCAGGAACTAGATTGACCTCATGAGTTGAGATGATAATTGTAATTCCTTCTTCATTAAGTTCCTTCAACAGTTTGGTCAATGCTGTAACCCCTTGAGGGTCTAAACCTGCAGTAGGTTCATCCAAGACCATTATTTTAGGTCTCATTGCAAGAATTCCTGCAATAGCCACCCTTTTCTTTTGACCTCCACTTAAATGGTGAGGTGCTTTTTTCTCATAACCGCTCATGCCAACACGAGCTAAGCTTTCAGTTACCCTTTTTTGAACTTCTTCCATAGGTAATCCTAAGTTCAAAGGTCCAAAAGCAACATCCTCTTCCACGGTAGGTGCAAAGATTTGGTCATCAGGATTCTGGAATACAATTCCTACTTTCTGTCTAAATTTAAGCAAGGTTTTCTTATCATACTTCAATTCTTCGCCATCAATAAAGACTTGGCCTTCATCAGGTTCATATATACCATTCAAATGAAGGAACAAAGTAGATTTTCCAGCACCATTTTTACCTAAAAGAGCAACCATTTCACCGTCTTCAACTTTTAAACTGACTCCTTTAAGTGCTTGGTAATCCTTATTGTAAGAATATTTGATATTTTTCACTTCTAACATTTCATTCCTCCTTTGGCGGTACATAAACTGGAAGCTCTCCAGCATAACCTCTTGAATCTAAACTATTTTGCAATGTTTCACTTTTATCTAAAGACCTTAAGAATATGTTACTGATAAGATCTGCTAAACATTTCATTGAATTCATATAAGAATTATACCCCATTCTTGTTTTTTGTGCTTTTTGCATTGTATCGATTTCATTAAGAAATATGAATATTGTATTATACATTAAAAGTCCAATTTCAATAAGTATTTTTGGCACTTTCATTGTATCAAGGCAATGGAAAATCTTTGCAATTGGTGTTGTTAGAGCAAGGAAACCTAATGAAGGCAAGCATGCCATAACCCTAAAGAATGTGTAAATACCATAATGCCATGAGTCTGTTGTAACAACAATGCCGAATATTCCTGTTTCATAGATAACATCTCCTTTTCCAAAGAAGAATATTAAGAATATACATGTTATTACTAGAAATGCCATTGGAATTGTCAAGAATTTTAAATATGACCTATAATTGATTTTTGCTATTGCCAATATTACAATAGACATCACAATGAATATAAAAATATCAAAATACAGATTATCCAACGCTAAAGTTACAATTAATAGAATTATTGTTAAAAACAGTTTAAAATAAGGATTTGTTTCACTTAATTCATTATTGTGAGCAATATAATCCATATCAAATTTCATAAAATCACTAAAAATTATTCAATAATTTAAATTTTCAATATTCACTTTTATTAAAAAATTTTAAAAAAAAGAAAAATGGATAAAGAAGAATTATTCTTCTTTACCTTGTCCTCTCCAGTAACCGAAGAAGTAACCAATAATGATTGCTCCTATAGCTGCTTGAAGAGCGAATAATAAACTTTCTATTTCACCACTAGGTGGTTCCCAAATTGATGAGAACCAAGGTTCAAAACCAGATTCTTCAATAGCTTCACCAGCTGCGTCGTCTGCTCCACCAAAGTATCCGTCTTCTTCTCCATGACCACTGAACATAACGAGTGGTGCAATGAACAATATAATACAAACAGCTGCTAAAATTAATAATGTTGATCTTTCCATGTTAATCACCTTATGCTTCATTAGGAGCTAATGCACCTAATTTGTCTAATAATTTTGGTTTGTAAGCTTTTAATCTGTCCCAGATGATTACTGTTAAGATACCTTCACCAATAGCTAATGGTACTTGAGTTACTGCGAAAATAACTAAGAACTTGGTTAATGCTGATCCGAAAGTAGGAGCAGGGAATGCGAAAGCTAATTGGAATGAAGTAGCTACGTAAGTTAATAAGTCACCTAAGAATGCTGCAAAGAAGATTGCAATAGTGGATGAGATATTAGCTTTAGTTAAACCTTTGTATACAATCCAAGCTACGAATGGACCTACAATACCCATTGAGAAGATGTTTGCACCTAAAGTGGTTAATCCACCGTGTGCGAGTAATAAAGCTTGGAATAAAAGTACGATAGTTGCGAGTACAGCAGTTACAGCAGGGCCGAATAATGCTGCACCTAATCCGTTACCACAAGGGTGAGAACAACTTCCAGTAACAGAAGGTAATTTTAAAGATGATAAGATGAACATGAATGCTCCACTTACAGCGAGTAAAGCTTTGGATTCAGGGGTTTCATCTACGATTTTTTTAATTTGATAAATACCAAATGCAACAATAGCGAATGATATGACGAACCATATGATACACCATGTTAATGGTAAATATCCTTCCATAATATGCATAAATAATTTCCTCCAAATTAATATCAATATAATTGATAAACCTAAAAAATTAAAATTCAACTTATTTTAATTTTATTAAAGTTATATTGATAAAGTAATTTATATTCTTTATTATATATAAACTTTTTAGTAATACTTCAAACTATTTTATTGAAAACAAAATATTTTTTAAAAAATAAAAGGATTGCATTTTAATTTCATGTTCCTTGATTCTTGATTTTTGTTTCAATTTTGTTCATTGTTTGAATTTTATTGTTATTATATTGGTTTTTTTTGAATTTTTTAATACTTTCACTTATTTTTTGAAAAATTAGTTTGATAAAATAAAAATATTTATATAATCTAAAAACTAATAATTAAAATATCAAATATAAGTGATTTTAATTTAAGATTTTTTATTAATTAATTCATTTAAATAAATCATTTAAATAAATAAAAGGAGATGTTGCTAATGTGTATTGCTGCACC
>JAEEWY010000127.1 GCA_016291275.1 Methanobrevibacter sp.
GTTGGAATAATAATGATGCCTATAGGTGCAAGCATTGTTTACAATTACCAACCATTATTCTTACAGGTAGTGAGCCATATCTATACCTATAAGTTAAGCTTATTCCTGTTTATCTATGGATTGTTTTCAATATTCGGAACTTGGCTTGGTGGAAAGCTAATAGCTAAAAGAGACAAGGCAACACTTATCATTTTCCAATTGGTATGTGGTGGAGTATTCATGCTTCTTTACCTATTTGCAAACTACTTGATTCCAGTAATCATATTGATTTTAATATTTGGCATCCTTGATGGAATGGGATACAATCTTATCCAGTACATTGAGGCATCTGTTGTTCCAGATAGCCCAGAACTTGCAAATGGAATATTCTTAAGCATCTTAAATGGAGGAATCGCTTTAGGAATAGCTATAGGTGGATTTTTAGTGGATGGATTCGGAATAATGTCAATCTTTATTTTTGGAGCATTGTTCTTGGCCATTGCATTTTTCATGATGGTTTATGTCATCAAGATTATGAAGATTCCTTTAAAATACTCTTAAAAATAGATGATAAGAAAATAAGCGGATTAAATAATTAAAACGTTTAAAAAAAAAAAAAAAGTTAGAGGAAAAATTCCCCTAATAAAATTCCTGATTTAGATTATTGATTGTTTTCAAAATTATCAATTTTATCAAAAGCGCTGCCTAAAGTTAAATAAAGAACTCCGCTAATTATTAAACATACGCCTATTAAAATTACAATGAATAATGGATTGTTAATTGATAAAATACCCATTATGAAGGATATGATACCGAAAATCAATACCAATGCAGAAGCCCATTTTGAAGTTCCTTCACCATAAATGATTCCAAGAATACCGATGACAAGCAATACTATAGCAATTAAATAGAAGTTGTATGCGGTAAGGAAAGCTAATGGAGCTAAATCAACAAAGAACATGAATCCTAATAAGATCAATAGGAATCCCATTATCAATTCAATAATTGACCTGCCAGATGCAATACTCCATAATGTAAATGCATTAAACATCACTACTAAACCAAAGGCTATTAAACTTACTCCTGCTATTATAGATACTACCCCTGCACTAAGCAATGGGTAAGCTATAAATAGCACACCTAATATAATTAATAAAATTCCAAGTATTTTTGTAAAATTCATTAAATCACCAAGTTTCATATTTATATGAAAGGATATTTATATTTTTTAGCCATTTTAAATTTCATGTAATAAAAAAATAAGGGCAAATATGACTAAATCTTGATTTAGTTTTAACAAAATATAAATATGAATATAAACAAACCTTAATCTAAGTGATGAGGATGAACAAGAAAATTACTGTAGATGTACTAATGGTCATTGCAATAATATTGGAATTTCTTAGCCTTCCAATCTTAATTCATGAAATTATTGGAATAGGATTAATCTTTTTAATAGCATTACATTTGAAATTCAATAAAAGATACTTTAAAGCAATAACCAAAGGAAAATACAACCTTAAAAGAACCATAGAACTAATTGTAAATATAGGTTTAATGATTTCACTATTAATAACAATCATTTCAGGAATTTTTTCAAGTATAAACTCCTTAAAGGATTTGAGAATCGGAAAACATAAAGTATCACATCTTCACAAACAATCTTCAGTCTTTAGCTTAATCTTTTTAGTCTTGCATCTAATAGTTACTCGTAAAAAATTAGCAAGAGAACTGAAGAAATAACTCTTTTTTATTTTTCTTAAATCCTGATTTCACTGACTCTTTTTTCTTAATTTTTATTAACCATACTCAAAAATTCTCCCTTTTTAATTTTTTTACAATTAAGTTAATTAATATTAACATCAAATACTTAATATATTAATAGTTATTTGTGAGCAAGGGCAGGATAATATGAATTTAAGAGAAGAAAATGAATCAATAAAGGAACATTTAAGAAAAGCATTCTCATTGAAAGAGGATTCCGCACCACATGAAGAGATCCGTTCACGTCTCTTGGATGGTGGAGTGATTACTGGAACCAATTTGTGCGTATTGGTATGTGCAATGGTAATCGCATCTGTTGGGCTTAATATGAGTTCCACTGCAGTGATTATCGGTGCAATGTTGATTTCACCTATTATGGGAAGTATTCTTGCTACAGCATACGGAAGCGTATCCAATGATTTTGGAGTGATGAGAAACCATACAATCGGTTTTGGAATGCAGATTGCAATCAGTGTTGCAGCAGCGACAATCTATTTTTTACTCTCCCCTGTAAAAGAGCCAACTGTAGAATTGCTTGCTAGAACATCCCCAAGTTTCTATGATGTGCTTATCGCATTCTTTGGTGGACTTGCAGGAATCATTGGACAAACAAGAATCGATAAAACAAACACCGTTATCCCTGGTGTGGCAATTGCAACCGCATTGATGCCACCATTATGTACCTGTGGATACTCTATTGCAAATGGAAGATGGGACATGCTCCTTGGAGCAGGTTATCTCTTTA
The DNA here is from genome assembly GCA_016291275.1 of Methanobrevibacter sp. Taxonomy (GTDB): domain Archaea; phylum Methanobacteriota; class Methanobacteria; order Methanobacteriales; family Methanobacteriaceae; genus Methanobrevibacter. The sequence goes on from JAEEWY010000127.1 coordinate 2,489, forward strand.
TAATCAACGCTTATTTCATTTTCCTTGCAGCAACAATTATTTTAAGTGTATTGAAAATACCAAAAATGAAAGAATTAACAGAAAAAGAATGGAAAATACGTCGTTTCCTAATGATTCGTAATACAATAATTCTTGCGATACCTAGTATAATCGCTGTTTATTATATGCTTTAGAAATTGTTGTAAAATAAGAAAAATAAGGAGGTATTTCTATGCCTCCTAAAAATCAATACTAATTTTATATTTTTTTTAGAATCTTAAAAAATAAACTAATTTTGCTTGATAAACTCTTCAGGATCTTTAAACAAGTCAAAGTCTTGAACATACTCTTTTCCAGTGAGCATTGCAATCTCTGCTTTTTCAAGTTCCTTACCAAGATATGCTGCATGATCCAATCTGGTTACAAGGCCCTTTTCAATGATCTCTTCATAGATTTCACTGGCTCTTTTTCCTTCAAAACTTATAGTAGGCTTTGTCTTCTTGAAGTGAGTAGCAACTATATATGAATCCTTAACGCTTATAGCATGTTCCACTCTAATCTTAAAGCTTCCAGCCTTATCCCTTACGAACTTGATAGGTGCATCCTGCTTGACTACAGGAACATTGTCATCCTGCTTCAAGTCAAACCTTTTCTTCTTGTCCTTGAATACAAGAAGGTCAACACCTAAATCCTTAGGAATGGATTGTCTGTTTTTAGCTAAAAACATCATCTTGGAAGCAATAGCTAACTCTCTCACACTTCCATGAGTCTTACCACTCTCTTCAGGAGTGAAAAGTATGCTTGCACCAAGTTCCATAGCAATCCCTGCAAGAACTGCATTTGCACCTACAGAATCGGTATCCATAAGCTCAATTACATTTCCTATACCAAAGAACATTGGCTTCTTGTCAACTTCATGGAAATCATGGAATGCAATGATTGAATCCACAAGGCTTGAACTGTTGACAGGGTCTAAAATCAAGTCACAGACCACTTCAAGGCCATCAAGGTTTGAAACCAATTTTTGCATGGATTCAACCCTTTCTTTAGGAGTGTGAGGCACATATCCTTCAGAGAAATTAGTTGGTAAAATTACTGCAGGAACATTCTTTTCCTTTAACAAAGGCAATATCTCTTCATAATTACCATTGTCTAAACTTAAAATCATATCAATTCCATGGTTTACTGCAGCTTCGATTTCCTTTGGGTTCAATGTGTCAATACTTAAAGGCCTATCTCCGACTATTGGTCTTAATGTATCAATCAAGTCAGGTATCTCATCAGACCTGTCTTCACCTGCAATCATACCAATGTCTATCATGTCAGAGCCTGAAGCAACAAAGAATTCTGCCTTTTTAATCAAGTCCTCTTTTGATAAAATAGGAGCACTTGCAATCTCAGAGAGCACCCTCATTGGGAAATCTTCACCAACAGGAAGGTTTCTAACAAGAATATTGTTTTCCTTCTTGAGCAATTCATCTCTTTTTTCAATATCATTTTCAAAGTCTTCAATGAATTTCAATGCCTGTTTCTTCTTCTCTTCTATAATGAGTTTGTCTGCAGGAGTGGATTGTGATAGCTCTAAATCGTCCACTAAATCTAAAACCATAGCTAAGTCTGCAGCATCTGTAGATGCCTTGTAACAAGGAATTCCAAATTCCTCTGCAATGAGGAATGTATCTTTTCTTATTAAACCTGGAACTAGTATCAAATCAATATCATCTAATCTATCTTCAAAATGCTCATGGATTTCTTTGATTATTTGAGTTGGAGTCAAGAAAGCAGCAACTTGTGTCTCTGCTATATGCACCACTGTTTCCTTTTTTGATTTTTCAGCCATTTCCTTAACTAAAGGATAAGCCAAGTGTCCAGTTATAATAAGTATCATAAAAATATCCCCAAAAAATATTAATTATCTTCTAATCTGGCTGTTGCATGCCTATCTGCCCAACATTGGATAACTACACCAACTGGAAGCCCTGCTGTATGGGTGTCCATCTTCAAGATCTTTACATCAAGGGCAGTTGTTCTTCCTCCAAGACCCATTGGTCCTTT
>JAEEWY010000004.1 GCA_016291275.1 Methanobrevibacter sp.
GCATGTTCCTCTTCCTCTACAGTTCTGTCAGTGGATCCGTCATCAACTACGATAACCTCATTTACATATGACAACTTGCGAGCTACGCTTACCACTTTAGCAACGGTAGCCTCTTCATTGTATGCAGGGATAACTATGGAAACTGATTTATCAGAACCTTTAGTTGTTTTGATTGAAGCAAGCAAAAACACTAAAATCACTACTAGCCAAGACACTTTTTCACCTCTTTAACATGAATTGATTTAAAATCTCATAGAATTTCAAAATACTATAATATTATTATTATGTTTTAAGAATGTATAAACCTTATTATTTTTTTTAAAAATTATACAAGTTAAGTTCGTAATTAGTGAAATGAAATAATCAAAAATAGCTATTGAAAAGGCTTGGAAAAGTTATTTAAAACTAATGAAAAAATAGCTATGAAAGGTTTAAAAAAATTATTGAAAATAATAAAAAAAGAAAAAAAGAAAGTTATCACAAAAGTGATAACTATTTTTCTACAACTAGAGTCCGAAGAATACGTATAATGCGAATATGATTACCATAATCCACATAATCCAACTGAACTCTTTAGCTTTACCGGTAGCAATGGATGCAATTGCGTAAGTGACGAATCCCCATGCGATACCTAAGGAAATGGAGTAGGTTAAAAGCATCATGATGATTGTCATGAATACGGAAGCAGCTACAACCATGTTGTCCCAGTCCACTTCTTTTAATTGTACGATCATTAAGATACCTACAATTACTAATGCTGCAGCAGTTACAGAAGAAGTAAACAATGCTAAAACAGTAGGAGCAAAGATAAGTGCGAGTAAGAAGAAGATACCGGTGAATACAGCGGTTAAACCAGTTCTACCACCAAGACCGATACCGGTTGCACTTTCTACGTATGCAGTTAAGGTTGAAGTACCTAAAATAGCACCAATGATTCCACTGATAGCGTCCCCGAGGAAAGCTTTGTCAATACCTTCAGCGTTACCTTCTTCATCAACGAAACCACATTGATTTGCTAATGGAATCAAGGTTCCAGTAGTATCAAAGAAAGTCACGAATAATAAAGAGAATAAAATCATGATCAAGTTAGGGATGTTGGAGAATAATTGGGTAAATCCAGTTGCAAATGCACCAACTACAGAGGTATCAAAACTGAATGATACGAATTCTGCAGGAATTGCAGGCATAATAGGATCTCCAGCACCGAAACCGAATAAGGTAAAGATTACACCTAAAATTGCAGTTATCACTAAACCAAGGAATACAGCTGCAGGTACTTTCTTAATGTATAAGACTAAGGTAAGCAAGATACCAATTACTGCTAAAAGTGCAGGAGCGGATAAGATGGTACCCATACCTACTAAAGTAGCAGGGTCAGCTACGATAATTCCAGCACCTTTCAATCCGATAAATGCTAAGAAGAAACCAATACCAGCACCAATTGCTAATTTTAAGTCAAATGGAAGTGCATTGAGAATAGCTTCCCTTAAACCGGAAATGGTAATTAATAAAAAGATTATACTTGAAACAAATACAGCTGCAAGTGCAGTTTCCCAAGTGTTACCCATAGTTAAGATAATTGTATAGGTAAACAATGCATTCATACCCATACCAGGAGCAAGACCAACAGGGTATTTGGAAATAAGACCCATGATGATACAAGAGACCCCTGAAGCAAGAGCAGTTGCGAAAAATACTCCTGTTGCAGGCATTCCACCTTCAGCAAGCATAGTAGGGTTTACACCTAAAATGTAAGCCATTGCTAAAAAGGTGGTTAAACCAGCAAGTAACTCAGTTTTTAGATCAGTATTATTTTCATCTAATTTAAAAAATTTGTTTAACATAAAACACCTCAAGTACGAAAACTATTATATGAGTTAAAGTTTTCTACAATAATATTTTTATTATTTATCTTTATTAAGTTTTTGATATTTTTGTAATACATGAAGGTGTTAATGAAAACAATTAATAATTGAAAACAAACTCAAAACTTTCTTATATGCCTTCTAAGTCTTCTAAGAGGTTCGGTAATTTTCCAACTTTTGGAATTTAAAATTTCCCTATTTCTGCTTTTGGATTTTTGTAATTTTTCATTTAGCCTTTTGTTTTCATCGCTTAAAGATTTGTTTTCCCTTTTTAAGCCATTGATCTCATCATTGGCTTTAATTTTATAGTTATACTCTTCAAGGGAATTGGAACTTAAAATGGTGTTGACCTTAAGTGATGTGTCATTGGGCAATAATTCATTGCTTAAATCCACTGACTTAAGTTCCTCTTTCGCTAAATAAAAATACTCTTCAGGCCTTCCATATATTTCATATGTGATTCTATTGGCCTTGAAATAATCGAATTCCTTTTTGAACTCTTCCATGTAATCTTCAGACAATAGGAAATCCTCAACTATATTGATTATCCTAAAGATATGATCATATTTCTTCAGTCTATTGTTTGTGATTGAACCTGCATTGTCTATTCTATAGCGATAGAGATGCTCTGGAACGAATGATATCTTAGATGCCTTTAGAAATGTCATTACATGAAACGGAACATCGTTATGGTTCAAGTCATTTGGAAACTTGAAGCACTCATGAGCATCTAAAAATTCCTTTTTGTATAGCTTAAGCCAAGGGGCAAATGGACCTGTGAAAGGGCCTACTCTATAGTCATGCCAATCGAATGTGAAATTATCAAAATCGGCACTGGCAAACTGCATTTCCAGGTTAGGGCCTGAATGAGTTAAAAACTTATTGTCCTGATACTGGTCAAACTTAAAGAATACAATCTCTGAATCGTTTCTGATTGCATTCTCATATGCCTTTTCCAAAGCATCACTTTCAAAAAAATCGTCTGCGTCAAAGAAGTAGACATAATCTCCTGATGCCTTTTTCATTCCATAGTTTCTTGCAGCCCCTGCACCTTGATTTTCCTGAACAAAGACTTGAATCCTTGAATCAGAGGATGCAATGCTATTTAATATCTTCAATGAATCATCAGAAGATCCATCATCGATGCAGATTATTTCTATGTCCTTGAAAGTCTGATTCAGAATGCTTCCCAACGACTCTTCAAGATAATCCTCACAATTGTAAACAGGGACAATAACCGAAATCCTCACCATGCAAACACCTAAAAATAACTCAGTTAAGTTTTAATTAAATATTATATATTAGTAAATAGAAATATAAATATAATCTAAATTTATCTTGAAAAATATATCTTAATAAGTTTATATCATTTAGAATAATAAAGGAGAAATCAAATGATTCCAAAAGTAATGATAATTCTTGGAAGTGCTTCTGATAAGGAAATAGCTCTAAAATCAATAAAGATATTGGAAAAACTTCAGATTCCATATAGTTTAAAAGTCGCTTCTGCTCACAGAACCCATGATAAGGTCAAAAAGCTTGTTATGGACGCTACAAAACAAGGGGTAGAAGTATTCATAGGAATTGCAGGCCTTGCCGCTCACTTGCCTGGTGCAATAGCTGCATATACCCACAGACCTGTCATTGGAGTTCCTGTAGACGGTGCAGTTGGAGGCCTTGATGCATTGTATGCATGTGTTCAAATGCCTTTCCCTACAGCAGTCACTACCGTTGGAATAAACAGGGGAGACAATGCTGCAATACTTGCTGGGGAAATCATCGCAAGCTATGATGATGCTGTTGCAGAAAGGATATCTGACTTGCGTGTTGAATATCAGAAAAAGGTTGAAGCAGGTGAAAAGGAACTTATTGAAAGTCTTGAAGGCGAATACTTCCAAAAAGACTTTTTGGCTGAAGAAAACTATGAGAAGATTGATTTTGAAGAGTTGGATGACACTCCAGATGTAATGATACTTGCAGGAAGCTATTCCGATATGGAAATAGCTAAAAATGTAGCTATACTGCTTGAAAGAATGCAAATTGAATATAAATTGGATTATATTTCTCCTATAAGACATGCAAAAGACTTTGAAACTTACATGAGCAAAAGAAACAATGCTAAATTATTCATTGCTATAAGCGGTTTATCCGCACTTGTAGCGGGATCTGTTGTTGCATTGACTGAAAAGCCAGTGATTGGTGTTCCATGCTCCAAAAAACTAGATGGTCAGGATGCGTTGCTCACTATGGCAAACATGCCTCCAGGAGTGCCTGTCGGAACAGTTGGAATAGACAATGGAAGAAATGCAGCAATAGTTGCAGGGGAAATCCTTGCAATATCTGATGAGAAAATAGAAGAGAACTTGAAATGGATTAAGTACAAGAATGCTGACTTATGATTATTGAAATTTTAATACTGATAAATTCTGATTAATTAAAAGGGGAGATGAGATTTTTATGACTAAAGACATTATTAATGTAATTCAAATTGATGAAGAGCTTGATGCTGAATATGAAGCTGCAAAGGTGCTTCGTAAATATCCGAAGGACACCGTTATGCTAAACAACATAAAGGGATATGACATCCCAGTTGTCTCTGGTATCTGCAATACAAGAGAAAAGATAGCACAATCTCTTGGCTGTCAGGTAGATGAGATCCTATACAAGATAATTGATGGAATGAACAATCCAACTCCTGTTACAAAATTTATCGACTTGGTGGATGAATACGACAGCAAAAGAGTAGATTTAGGAAAGATTCCAATCCTTACACATTACAAGCGTGATGGCGGTGCATACATCACTGCAGGTGTTGTATTTGCAAGAGACCCTGAAACAGGAGTTCAAAACGCTTCAATTCACAGAATGCTTGTTTTGGAAAAGAACAAATTGGCTATCCGTATCGTGCCAAGAAACCTTTACACATACTTCCAAAAGGCAAAGGACATGGGTAAGGACTTGGACATTTCAATAGCTATTGGAATGGAACCTGCTATTCTTCTTGCATGTACCACTTCAATTCCAATAGATGCTGATGAGATGGAAGTTGCAAACAGATTCAAGGGTGGAGAATTGGAATTAGTGACTTGCAAGAACGGTATCAATGTGCCTGAAGCTGACATCATCTTTGAAGGTAAGATACTTATCGATGAAACAGCTCCAGAAGGTCCATTTGTAGACTTAACTGACACTTATGATTATGTAAGGGAGGAGCCTGTAATCAAGTTAAGCAAGATGTACATCAAGAAGGAAAATCCAATGTACCATGCAATCTTGCCAGCAGGATTTGAACATAAATTGCTTCAAGGAATGCCACAGGAACCAAGAATATTCAATGCAGTGAAAAATACCGTTCCTACCGTTCAGAATGTGGTTTTAACAGAAGGAGGCTGCTGCTGGTTGCATGCTGCAGTTTCAATCAAGAAGCAAACTGAAGGTGACGGAAAGAACATCATCATGGCTGCACTTGCTGCACACCCATCATTGAAGCATGTGGTAGTGGTTGATGAGGATGTTGACATCTTTGATCCTCAAGACATTGAATATGCAATAGCTACACGTGTGAAAGGTGACGATGATATAATCATTGTGCCTAAGGCAAGAGGTTCTTCTTTAGATCCAAAAGCTTCTGAGATTGATGGAACAACAACTAAAGTAGGTGTAGATGCTACCAAATCAATTTTAGAACCTGAAAAATTCGAAAGAGTAAGCTTTAGTGAATAGATTATTATTAAAATTTTTAGATAATCATTTTTATTGATGATTCAAATAGGAAATGAGATTTTCTATAGATGGAAATTAGGTGATTTAATGAAAAAAGTAGGTGTAATAGGAGGAGGTAGTTTAGGAACAGCCCTTGCACAAATCCTATCTCAAAATGTGGAAGAGGTATGCCTGCATTTAAGAAGAAAGGAATTGGCAGAGACAATCAATCAAACCGGCTTCAACAATGAATACTACCCAAATACCAGATTGAATGAAAACATTATGGCTACTGTGGATTTCAACGACTTGAAGGACTGTGAAATTGTCTTCTTATCCGTTCCATCATCTGCCCTTAGGGAAACATTGGCGAGCCTTAAGGAATTCATAGATGAAAGCAAAATTCTCGTATCCACTGCAAAGGGTATAGAATACCCTTCACTAAAGACCATGGGAAATCTTATTGAGGAATACTTCAACGATGAATATGTCTCATTATCCGGCCCTAATTTTGCATCTGAAATGGTATTGAATCTTGAAACCGTTTCAAATATCGCTTCAAAAAATAAGGATAATGCAAGGAAAGTCAAGGAAGCATTGACAACTCCCCAATTCAAGGTGAAGATAATCGATGATGTTGCAGGGCTTGAAATATGCGGTGTCATAAAAAACATCAATGCAATAGCTAACGGAATCTGCAAAGGAATGAACATCAATGAAAATGCAAGGTATGCAATCTTGACAAAAGGATTTGAAGAAACCCAAAAAATAGTTGAAGCCATTGGTGGAGACCCATCAACAGTCAAGGAATACTGCGGTTTCGGTGACCTGGTGCTTACATCAACTTCAAATGAAAGCAGAAATCATACATTAGGAATGCTTTATGGCCAAAGGATCATTGTTGATGAGGATGCAAGCGGAATAGTTGTTGAAGGAAAGAAATCAATCAAGGCCATAAGGGACATCTGTGAAAAAACAGATACTGAAAGCATAGTGGTTGATTTTGTTTATGATGTTGTTGTAAACCAAATAAGGCCTAAAATGGCTTTCAGAAAACTATGGGAAAGAATTGAAGATTAATCAATTTATTTATATTCATGCTTATTATCATGCTTATTAATTATTAAAATCAAATAAAAGAGGACTTACTATGAAAAAGATTATCACATATGGAACATTTGATTTATTTCATATAGGACACTATAACATTTTAAAAAGAGCAAAGGAACATGGAGACTATTTGGTTGTTGGTGTCACTGGTGAAAACTATGACATTGGCCGTGGAAAGCTGAATGTTCATGATTCACTTGCAACAAGAATTGAAAATGTGGTGAACACCGGATTTGCAGATGAGATCATCGTTGAGGAATATCTCGGACAGAAGATAGGGGATATCATCAAATACGACATTGACGCATTTGTAATCGGTGATGACTGGAGAGGAAAATTCGATCATTTGTCCAGATATTGTGATATGATTTACCTTGAAAGAACAAAAGGAATATCCAGCACACAAATCAGGGAAGAGAAATTCGACCAATATGACATTGGAATAATCTGTGACTTTGCAGATGACAATCAAATAGTGAATGAGGCAAAGTTGGTTAATGGTTTTGAAGTGAAGAATGTCTATTGTGACAATGAAGAGGAATTAGACCTATTCCAGAAAAAGTATTCCCTTCCTAATGTTTTTGATGATGATAATGAACTTATCGAGTCCTCAGATATCGTTTATATACGCTGTTCCATAGAAAAAAGATTCAATTTCATCAAAAGGGCATTGAAGCTTGGAAAGCATGTGATTTATGATCCTCCAGCAACATTCAAGACAAGCGAGTTGGAAGAGCTTATGAACCTTGCTAAGGAAAAGAACCTCATATTGATGGAAAACATCAAGATGGTTCACATCTATGTGTTCAACCAGCTCCTATGGATGACACAAGGCGGATTGATTGGAGACATATTGAGCTTTAACTGTTCCATTTCAAAAAATGATGCAAGCCGTTCCAACCTATTCTATGACTTAAGCTCCATTGCAATATTGCCTATGCTTAAGATAATGGGTTCAGATTGGGAAAAGGCAGACTTCCAGGTTAAAAAGGATGGAGAGAATATTGAATTTGCATCCATGAACTTTGTCTATCCAAATGGAAGAGCAGTGATTAACGTTGGAAACGAGATACGTGTTGACAACCAATTGGAAATCATTGGGACAAAGGGAACAATCAGGATGAAAGGCGCTTGGTGGAGAAGCAAGAGCTTTGAGCTTCACACTCCAGGATCCAAGGAAGTCCAGATATATAATACAAACTTTGAAGGAAATGGATTCAAATACCTAATCAGAGCAATGTCAAGAATGCTATCAAGAAATCGCACTGATTCCAAAAGCATATTTGAAGATGAATCCTTCAATATAGTAAAGATATTGGAGCAAGTCAAAAAGGCTGAAAATTAATTAAATTAAATAAAACTGATGAATACTGATATTATTAAAAAAAGAGTTTAGGAGAGAGATTATGAGTAAATTGTTTGCAATTGGACCTGTAGAAATGTTTGAGGAAACATTGGAAATTGGTGGAAAGCAAGTCCCTTACTTCAGAAATGATGAATTTTCACAAGTGGTTTTTTCCGCTAGCGCAGGATTGAAAAGATTATTGTTCAACGAAAAAGGTGAAATCATATTATTGACCTGTTCAGGAACAGGAGCTATGGAAGCGACAGTAATGAACTGCTTTACAAAGGAAGACAACTTAATAGTCATAAATGGAGGTTCCTTCGGAAACCGTTTTGTCCAAATTTGTGAAGTTCATGAAATCCCTCATAAGGTTGTAGAGGTAGAGCAAGGCGAAACCCTTACAAGGGAAATGATTGATGAAGTGATTGGAGATGAGAAATTTACCGGATTGCTTGTGAACTTGGATGAAACCTCAATTGGACAATTGTATGACATTGAAATGCTCTCTGAACTCTGTAAGGAAAAGGATTTGGTCTTTGTTGTAGATGCAATCAGCGCATTCTTGGCAGATGAAGTCAATATGGACAAGTATGGAATCGATGCAGTGATATTAAGCTCACAGAAAGCATTGTCACTTGCACCAGGATTATCTGTTGTGGCATTAAGCGAAAAGGCCTTGAAAAGGGTTGAAGTCATAGATTCCAAATCCATCTATTTCGATTTTAAGGATTACTTAAAGAATGGTGAAAGAGGCCAAACCCCATTCACTCCAGCTGTAAGGGTCATCATTGAACTTGAAGATATAGTGAAACGCTTCGAAGAAAAAGGAATTGAAAACATCATCAATGACACTCATGAAATAGCTGTTTACTTTAGAAAAAGAATCAAGGAAATCGGTTTGGATTACCCAAGCTATCCATTGTCCAATGCAGTGACTCCAGTGATATTCCCAGATGAAAACGCTGATGTGGTGTACAGGGAACTCATTGACAAGTATGGATTCACAGTCAATCCAAGTGGAGGGGACAATGCCAAAAAGATGTTTAGGGTTGCTCATGTAGGTAACCATTCCATTGAGGATACAGAAGAGCTGGTATCAGCTATTGAAGAGATTATTAATGCTAAATGATTGATAGATGTTAAATGATTAAAATTGGGAGCGAATTCAATTGAGTAAAATGAACACTTTGCAGAGCAATCTATATCAGCTATTGGTTGAATTTGATGAACTCTGCAGGAAATATGATGTGGAATATCTCCTTGCTGCAGGTGCATCATTAGGTGCTGTCAGAAACCGCAGCTTCATGCCATGGGATGACGATATAGACTTATACATTACAAGAGATAACTGGAACAAATTGAGACATGTTCTTGAAACAGAAGAGAATGTCTTGCCTGAAGGAAGATCTTTTGTCTATAAGGAAAACACTCCCTACTATTGCAATCCACTCCCTAGATATGTTGACACAAGCTCTACAAACATTTACATCTCACAAGCCTTCACTGCAAAGGCATGTGGCCAACACCTTGAGCTCTTCATCTTTGACTTGATACCAAGAGATGAGAAGGAAAGGGAAAAGTATCTCGAAACCCTTGAAATCTACACCGAATTGTTATCCCCTTACTTTATAGTGAATAAAAACACCTCTCTTGAGGATTGGCAGAAACACTATGCATTGTATAAGGAATACTGCAAAAGGGTTGATAAGGAAGGTGAAGATAAAGTCCTGAATGAACTTGAAGATAAATTGAAGTCATATACAGATGAGGAATGCGATGAATACTGCATGCACTGGGGAATCAAGAACTACATTTACAACAAAAAGCACTTCAAAAACATTGAACTTGGCAAATTTGAAGACGGCGAGTTCCCTATAGGATACAATACAGAAGGCATCCTTAGAACTGCATATGGTGACAGCTGGATGTACATTCCAGTTTATGAAGAGCAAGTATCACATAATGGGCTTAAGAATGAAATTCCATTTGAGGAATACACCAAACGCTATGTCGGCAAGATCAATCGTGAAAAAGTGTTTAGAAAATACAAGAAGAATAAAAGGAACAATGCAGAAGTCTACTATAACCGTAGAAAAGTGGACATGCTGGTTGCAAAGGCAAAAGTTAAGGTGGAATCCAGACATATCCTTGAAAAATTGGAAGGAAAAGAGGATTATCTACGTGAACTCTTAGAAAATAAAGATTATGAAACCTTGAATGATGAATTCAAGGAATACAACAAACTCCAATCCATTGCAGATGTCAGAAGATACAACATCAAGGTCCCTATTTCAGACAAAAATCTTGCAACAGCATTGTTCAGCTTGATTGAACAAGGCCAATACTACAATGTCAACAAATTCCTAAGCATTAGAAAAGCAGAAGATGAGCCTCTTGGCGAGGAATTCGATAAGATTGAAGAAATCTGCGATATTGCAAGGGAATTGTCAATAGCTAGATATGACAAGAAGGATGAAGAATTGCTTGAATCACTAATTGCTAAATATGAAGAAGAATATCCTAACTTAATAGACATTTATAGGGCAAAGATCTGGCTTATGGAAAGGAATGCAGAAACCGTTGAAGATTACAAATCAATTGATGCCTTATGTGATGAGGCATTAGACTTATATCCATTTGATGGAGAGATAATGGCAAGCCACGCTAAGGCAAAATCAGAACTTGGTGAAAAGGATAAGGCAATGGAATTATACAAGAAATCCGTTGACAATACCAGAAATGGCTTGATTTGGCAAAAGGTAGAGGATGAATGCGGATATAGCCGTATGGACATTGAACGTGAGTTAATTAAAGAATTAAGTGGAGAAGACTAATTAAAGGGGTTAAATAATGAAAACAAAACAGGAAATTCAATTAGAATTGCTTCAAGAAGTCGATGAAATTTGCTCACAGAACAATTTAAAGTACATATTTGCAGGAATTAGTGCCTTAAACGCTTACCTTAACCATACAATTAAAAAAGACAATAGACTTGTAAGCCTCGCCATGACACAAGGGGATATTGATCGCTTTTGTGAGATTGTGGAAAAGGAAAACAGGAAAGACCGTTATGTTGAAGGAATATTTAACAATCCAAATTATCTTCCATTATATGTAACATATGGAAACGAAAATACAGCAGAATTCCATATGATTGCCAGAAATAAGAACAAGCACCATGGAATCAATATTCGTATCTACCCTATCCGTAAAACCGTAGCCCTTGACGGAAAAAGAATTGTAGGATACACTCCAAGATTGTCAAAGGAGAAAAAAGTCCGTGAATTCATGAACAAGACCATTGAAAACAAGAAATTCTGGTTTGTAAAAGGAGGCCTTAAGGCCATTAATGGAGCTTATGAACTCACTGGCGGATCAAAACGTTACTATAACAAACTAAAAAGCAACACATTCATTGACAAATGGGAAGATATCCAAAATTATTCAAGAGTCGCTTTCATCAATAAGGGAATTGAAGCCCACATCCTAAAGGAAATTGGAAGACTTGAATTTGATGGAATAAGCCTATGTGTTCCAAAGGATATAGATGCATACTTCAGCGAAGTCTATGGGGAAGATTTCAAGGAGAGGAAAATCAAGCCTAAAGGACAAAGCATGCGTGTGATTCTAGACACTGAAGTAGGTTATAAGGAAATAATGGGAGAAGTTGGAGATCTCATTAAAGAGGCTAAAGCCACCCGTGAAGAAGTTATGTGGGGAAGATTGAAAGCATATAACGAAAAGATAGCAATTGACAATGTTTGGAAATTGGTTCAAATGACCGATAGACAAATATTTTTACAGGATATGTTTAAGGAAAAAACTGATGAATTGCTGAAATATGATTTGAACAATGCACAAGAGCTTGAAGAGCTCTATGAAGAGTTAAGTCCAGCTATCGGTTCTCTCAGAAGATATTCAAAAGTAGGAATGACATTTTCAATAGACCCTAAAACAGACGATTTGATAGAAAGAGTCTTGATAAAAAGAGGGGATAAGAAACTGGTTGATGAGATAAAAAAATTAGAGAAAAAAGAATATTTTGTTGAATAGAAAAAAATAAAAATAAAATGGGATTAGTCTTTAAACAATTTAGACCAATCCTCTATTTTTTCAAATCCTACACCATAATGCATATGCTCTGCAGATGGAATATAGAAGAATGAAAAAATCCTTTTGTTTTCATTTAAGAGATCTTCACAAAGGGAAGACAATGTTTCCTTGGAAAATCCTTTTCCCCTGTAAAGAGGAGCAGTGATTACACCACCAATAACAGCCAATTCAGGAAGCTCTGCATATGTTCCTGCATGACAGATGATATCATTGGTTTCCTCATCACGCAAAACGAAATTACGGCCGAAATTCTCTTCTTTTCTTTGAGTGTACTGTTCATACAATGAATCGTAACCGTAAGGTTTTCCAATTCCCTCATCGTCTGCAACTATCTTAACGATTTCTGCAAGCTCTTCCATAGGAGCGGAGTATGCCTTTGGATTAGGAGGATATTTCAATTCCATAAGTTCACCGACAGTACCTGTTTCCTGTTCATATCCTGGAAGGAATGGCTTGAGCCTGTCAATGATTGGCTTGATTGCAAATAGAACATGAGTGTCCTTTTCCTTGATGAAATCAGCTATTTCCTCTAAAATAAGGTTCTTTTCTCTGCTGTATATCTGGATACCTCCAAAGTATTCACTGATTATTGCACAAATGGAACCCTCTTCACTGTATTGAATCCAGACATCGAAATTCTCATCATCAAGTCCGAATTTCTTTAAGTCAATGAAAATATATAAGCATTTTCCGTAATCTTCTCCAATATAGTCAAAAACTGTTTCAATATCTTCATCTTTGCATTGAATAATCATTTTAAAACCTCAAATTATTTACTATTCATAATCTGTATTTGATAATCATTAATTATTTAAAATATCGATTAAAAATTTGATATCATTTAAATAAATTTCCAATTAATATAATTAATTTTTAATATTTACTACCTAAAATTATCAATCAACAATTTAATATTATTAAAATATAATTATTGATTAATGATTTAATATAACTTTATCTATATCCTATCATCCATTTCATTTAAGAATTTCATGAATTTTTCCTTGTTTTCAATAGGGGTAGTGGTTGGTCTTCCCAAATCAGCTCTTGCACCAATGGAAGATTTTACTTCAATGAGTGAAAGTTCATTCAATTCTTTAACCTTTTCCAGCTGATTATCTAAATCATCAAAGTTATCAACAGATACTGCATAAGAATATCCGCAAGATTTAGCTATGGAAACCAAATCAATGTCTTTTGCAACGGTAGGCATTCCTCCAACTGTTTCATGAGCGCCATTGTTTATAACAACATGGATGAAATTATTAGGATTGGTCTCTCCCACAAGAGCCATAGCCCCCATATGCATCAAAACAGACCCATCACCATCAATACACCAAATTTTTTTATTTGGCTTATTAATAGCTATAGTTAAGGCAATGGAGGAAGTGTGCCCCATTGAACCTACAGTTAAAAAGTCATGTTTATGGCCTTGATCGTATTTTTCTCTAAGCTCAAATAATTCTCTGCTCGCTTTTCCTGTTGTTGAAATGATTGGGTCATCTTCAGTTACACCAATGATGTGTTCAATGATCTCTTCCCTTTGCATAAGATTATCATTTTTATATGCTAATTTATCATCATAGGTCAATCCACCTTTTTTAATTACAAAAGCAACATTCTTTCCAGCTTTCAAAAGGTCATTAAAGGAATTTTCCATTATGCTGACAATGGCTTCAACATCAGTATCCTTATCAATCACAAAATTTTCAATATCCATCAAATCCAATAGTTTACAAGTGATTTCCCCTTGATAGATATGTTGAGGCTCATCATGAACACCTGGCTCACCTCTCCATCCAATGACAAAAATGGCAGGTATTGCATATACTTTATCATTTAAAAGAGAAGCGACAGGGTTTATAATGTTCCCTTCACCACTATTTTGCATATATACAACCGGAACTTTGCCTGTAGCCAAATGATATCCTGCCGCTAAAGCAGTGCAATTTCCTTCATTTGCTGCTATGATGTGATGCTTTTCATCAATTCCATAAGTATTCATTAGATAGTCACACAATGCCCTAAGCTGTGAATCTGGAACACCAGTGAAAAAATCACAACCTAAAACATTTACAAAATCTTCAACATTCATAAAATTCCCTATTTTATTTATTATGGATAAATTTCCCTTATTTATTTAATTGTGGAGTAATTATCTTTTCGATTAAGAAATTAGCAGTTTCTTCTATATCTTCGTATTTTACTTCTTTTGGAAGGTCCTCTCCAAATGCCTTTTTGACTTTTTCGATTAAGTCATCAGTATAATATAAGGTAGCGTCCTTAATGTCTTCAACACCATCAAGTGCTAAGGATTTTCTGTTTACAATATTCATCTCTTCAAATGTGAAGTCTGATTCATCAATCCATGCAGAGATGTTTCCATCCTTATATCCAATCATGACAGGATATCCTCCAATATGACCAAAAGCACCAGGTGAGAATATCTTTTGATCTTTTCCAGTTCTTATTGCATCAATAATAGCTGTAATAATCCTATAGTTACTTGAAGCATTCATCATGTTTCTCTTTTGATCAACAGGCATGCTTATGGAGCAGGCACTGAAAATGTCTTCATGAGGAATATCCTTTTCCTCACCATTGTAATAAATTTTTAGAGGCAAATCAAGCCCTTCAGTTTGACCTTCCTTACTTATGCAAACATCATGGAAATGAGCTGCTGCAAAACTGAAGTCAACATTCCAATAGTCATCAATGCCTAATATGTCAGCAACTGCAAATTTCATCCTTGGAATCAAATGGTTTAAGTTTCCACTTCCAAAGTCAGGATATGCTTTATTAGAACTCTTAAGCCATGGAATTACGGCATCAGAATAGGATGTGTTGATTACAATTGCATCGGTATCAACATTTTTACAAGCTTCCATTATGTTTTTTGTATATTTGATGGATAAAGGAGTCCAAATACCATATGCTCTTACATTAGCCCAAGAAATGCTTCCATATTTAAGCCCAGAATAAGCTCTGCTGGAATTTACAATGAAATCCGGTTTATATTTATCTATTGCTCTTTCAATGGAAGCAATATCATCTAAATCAACATTACCTTCAATTTCAATTTTTGATTTATTGACTTCACGGATTAGGCTTGCAACCCTTACGATGTTAACATCAGACTGCATTTTTTCAAAATTCCTGCCAGCAACAACGAGCTTTATAGATGGGTCGTTTTTGCTAACTAAAAAATCAAGTAAATAAGTTCCAACACTTCCTAATCCTATAATCATTATAGTAATATCATTGTCATTAACATGCTCTTCAACAATTTTCAATCGTTCATCTAATGCTTTCATGATTAATCCTCCAGTAATTATCAATAAGTTTATAGTCTTCTCGCTTATTGCAGTTAACCCAATGTTTCAATCCAATAAGCTCAATATCATCTTCATTATCCAATAAATCAAAATATTTCTGAATGATTGCCAAATTGGTATCTTCAATTAAATTCTCTTTGAAATTATCATTTGCAATCTTTAGTATTTCCATGTCCTTAAACTTCCAGGTTTGACCTGAATTGAAAATGGCTTTAAATGATTCATCAATGCTCAACATTCCATGGTCACTGTTGAATAAATAATGAAACTCGTTTTTGCCATTTTGATACAATACAACAGCTTTGTTTGAGTATATAGGTTCGTAATTATAAGTTAAAACGTTTTTAGGTGAATTTACAACCTTTAAAAATGATTCATTGTCAATGTCTAAGTCACCTTCAACAAAAAGAATTTCATCAATATCTGAGAAATTTTCCAAAGCTTCCTTAATTCCAAGATATAAGCTATATCCTGAGCTCAAGTCATCATAATGATCATTGTAAACAAGTAAAATCTTCTGACTTAAACCTTCAGGAAGAACTGTGGAAATATAATCCTCCAAGTCTGAATATTTGTATCCTCCAACAACAACTATCTTTTCATACTCTTCGAGTTTTGTGGTCATTTGATAAAGCAATGTGTTCTTAGGGTCATTTTCATAGTATATGCATTTTAAAATCTTTTCATCCTCTGGGATATCCTTGTTAAATCTGCTGGAAATTCCAGCAACGGTTATGATTGCAAGTTTCAAAATTTCACCTATTTAACGTAATTTTCAATGCATTCATCCAATCCTTTATCCAAATTAACTAACGGTTTCCATTCGGTCCTTGTTCTAAGTTTTTCAGTGGATAAGATTCTTCTTTCAGGATCAGATTCACGATACCCTTCAAATTTAATTACAGGATCTTCAATACCCATTTTTTCTGCAATCAATTTTGTCAAATCGATTATGGATATCTCTTCATCTGTAGCAACATTATAAACAGAACCATCTAAAGCAGAGTCTGTTCTGCATAATTCCAATACTGCACCACAACTATCACAATTGTTTAAAAAGGTTCTGCGGTTCTTTTTAGAGTTTTCAAGCAAAGTGACTTCACCATCATTTTTGAAACTGTTTATAATGTGAGGAATGATATGTTTAGGATACTTTTCATCTTTACTGTAAACATTTGCAAAGCGAATGGAACATCCTTTAATCTTGCCTTTATTAACTGCATCCTTCATGAAAAACTCAGTCAATAATTTTCCAGTTGCATAACTTGTTCTTTGGCTATGTTCTGCATTGGCCATAGTGATGTAATCTGATTCCTTTACTCCACCATGCTCATTCCAGGAATTCATTGAATAAACCTCAGAGGTGGAACAATTGATGTACTTTTGAGCACCTACATCAATAGCTTGATTTAGGAAATCATTCATTCCAACAACATTGGTTTGATAAGTCTCATAAACATTGTAGAAATGTTCTGTGTGGACTACAGCTGCACAATTAATGTATACAATTTCGTCAAATTCATCTTTCATGTCCAAAACCAATGATTTGATTGCATCCATTTCCTTTTCATTGTTTAAATCATATTCAAAGAAATCAAAACGGCTATCATCCAAGTATTCCTCAACCGTTTCAATTGATGATGCATAGAAGTTATCAAAACCTATAATCCTTGCATCATCATCCTTGCTTAAGATTTGGTGAACTAACTCATTACCTGTCATACCGGTAACACCGCTTATAACAAACAAAACACTCATGATTTGACCTCATTAAATTCCTTTTTCTAACCTTTTTCTGTAAAAATCATCTATGCTTCCATCATACAAATCCATTGCCTTATCTACAGGATATTTGATGGATTTCAATTCAACACTCATTGATTCTGAGTCTAAAATTGCATATTGGGCATTAGGATTATGATTTCTAGGTTGCCCAACAGAACCTGGATTAATAAATAATACTGATTTTTTATTTCTCATCTCTTCATCATCTGCTTCATAAAACTTCTGAAATACATGAGGATAATGGGAATGCCCTGACAAGACAATGTCAAAATCTGAATAATCCCCATTAAGTTCATCTGGAAAAATGGATTTCCAATAATAATCATTTAAGGAACCATGAATAGCTAAAACTTTCTTTCCATCCAAGTCAAATTCATACTTCCCTTCCTGGATTAATTCATTATTCAAGTAATCTAGAGAATCATCATTTAATTGTGATTTGGTGAATTTAGCAGAATCTACTCCTCTTTGACTTGAAAAATGGTTAAAGTCTTCCTTTAAAATGGCTTTTTCATGATTTCCCCAGATATTGCAAATTATTTTAGAAGATAAGTTATCTTTAATGCTTTCCACAACCTCATTGGATTGCATTCCATAATCTATCAAATCCCCTAAAAGGATGATATGATCGATATCATCAAAATCTTTGATAACTTCATTTAATGCAAATAGATTGCCATGAATATCTGATAAAATTGCATATCTTGACATATACTCACTTAAAAATTTTTTATTATAATTCATCAATCAATGTGATAATCTCTTTAATTGACAATAAGTCTTCATCAATTTCACGAGCTCTGCGATGTTTTAAAATACTTTTTGCAGCATGTTGCATAGCAGGGAAAGCTGCTCTTAACAATTGGTTAGCGTAGATAACAATATTTACTCCATGTTCACTCAATTCCTCTTCAGTGATTGTATTATATGAAGATGGAACTGCAACTATTGGAGTTTCACTGTCTTTTTCCCTAAATTTATCACAAAACTCTAATATTTCATCCGGCTCCTTTTTCCTACTATGGATCATGATTCCATCTGCACCGGCATCTCTAAATGCAAATGCCCTTTCAAGTGCATCATCCATTCCTTTTTCAAGAATTAAGCTTTCAATTCTTGCAATAATCATAAAGTCATCCGATAATTGTGCATTTTTACCTGCTCTAATCTTTTCACAGAAATGCTCGATATCATCCTGTGTCTGTTCCACTTCGGTACCAAACAATGAATTCTTCTTCAAGCCTATTTTGTCTTCAATGATAACAGCTGAAACACCCATTCTCTCAAGAGAACGAACAGTGTAAACAAAGTGTTCTGCTATTCCACCAGTATCTCCATCAAAAATAATAGGTTTTGTAGTTACTTCCATAATGTCTGAAATTGTTCTAAATCTGGAGGTCATATCCACCAATTCAATATCAGGCTTTCCTTTTTCAGTACTGTCACATAAGCTTGATATCCACATTGCATCGAATTGGTCTATATGTTCATCATCAGCAATGACTGTCTTTTCTGCAATTAAACCGGTTAAACCGCTGTGAACTTCAATTGTTTTTACTACATCCACCATTTTCAACAATTTTTTAAGTCTTGATCTTCTAAATTCAGGCATGGCCAATTTTTCTAGCATCTGCTTGTCAATTTTCTGAATTTTTTCATTGAAAGTGTAAGGAACTTCAATCAATTCACCGCCATATTCATCAAGAACATTCAAGATATTCTTTTTAATGACTTTCATTGATTCATCAGCCCAATTATCCCCATGGATAATATAATCTGGCCTGATTTCCTTAACAACATCATCATACATTATCTTCTTTTGAATAATTACCTTTTTTACATCTGGGATTTCCTCAACAAGCTTTACACGTTCAGAAGTGGATTTTAAAGGAAATCTGTTATATTTCACCATTTCAGAATCACAAAGAACACCTACAACAACATCTCCGTATTCCTTAGCCACATCTATCAAATTCAAATGTCCTTCATGGATGATATCTGTGCAAAAACAAGTGTAAACAATTGGATTATTAGATTTCATATAGTTTCCTCAGTAAGTTTTTTTCAAGATATTCTAATTAAGCAGTTAGTCTAATTTAGATTGTAAATTAATTAAAAAGCCTTATATAAAAATATTTTAACTATGTATATATATTTATAAAGGAAATATTTATAAATTTCCAACATACCATCAAATGAATTTTTTCAAAAAATAGAATTTTAAAAAATCTCAAAATAAAGAAATAAACAGCTAAAAGTAGATAAAATAACAATGAAATAACTTAAAAAAATAATAAAAATAGAAAAAAGAAAGAAAATTGAATTAGAAATTAAATTAAGTAGAAATCAATTATGCACTTAATAAACTAAAAATGAGTCATGTATTTTTTAATGTTGTTAGCTAATTTATTTCTCTTGTTTTCCCTTAAATATTCATCCAATATTCTATCGATGTCCTCATCAACAGAAAATGAATAGCCTAAGCCAATAGCTCTTTTCTCACAATCAATTAAAGGGTTCAATAGCTTACCTAATTTATCAAAATCCTTTTTACTGTATGAATCAAGGATAGTTTCCTTTTGAGATATGCAATTTTCACGATTCCTTACAACATCTGCACTTTGAATTACATGTTCCGGGATGATTTTAGTGGAATCCTGATACTCCTTTAACTGCAAAGTATCAAAGTAAATGCTTTCGTTGAGCTTTTGAATTTCATCTAAGCTTTTCTTGACTTGCGAATTATTTGAGAAATCTTCCCAACTGATAATGCTGCTATTGAGTTTACCTACTTTTCCCCAAGTCTTATTCTTCCAATCATTGCCATACATTCTAGTTGCATAATAGTCAAAATCCTTAAGTATGTATGCAGGAGCGCCGTTTAATTCCTTATAGACTATTTCGTTGAATGCACTGGACTTAAACTTCTTACCTGAAGTCTTTACAAATTTGTATTTTTTTATATTGCTCCAAGTATCTATTGCATAATGCTCTTTCTTGTTTTCATACCTTTTCCTATTGATACGCTTATTACCCATTAAAAAGCATACAATATTTATAGCCTTTTGACGTATTTTAGAGCGCCAAAACTTATTGCTTGTGAATCTTGTATGTCTGAATTTCCATAAGTCATTCTGGGAAGCAAGTTTTTTTGCTGTTCCTTTTGGAACCTGGTGATTGATGAAACGAATGTTTATGCGAACGCAATTGTTTTCAATATGCCTATCTGTATCGAAATGAAGATCTAATTCCTTTAAATCCAATGAATTTTTATAGCCAAAAAACATCATATGCCTATCAAACTTAGGGTTTGATCTAAAATCTTCAAAGTAATATAAATCATCATCCAATCTATCTGCAATCTTTTCAGCATCTCCTTGACACATCAATACCTCAATGGACGCCACAGAATCGATAGGTTCATCATTGTATGCTAAAAAAGCTGCTTGGTCATGCAATACATATTTAACATTGGCCTTATCACATAATTCATTTAGCTTAGTCAGCAAATCAATCTGTATTTCCTCTCTAGTTAACATGTGCTTCCTCCAACATTCTATCAATTCCGGCATATTCTTTAGCGTCTTTCCAAACAAAACCATTTCTAGTAAGGTCAACTGCCTTTCTAAATAATTCATGAGATTTTTCTTTTTCACCTAAATGGAAATATGCCTTAGCTATTATGCCTAAAATTTCTCCATCTTGAGGGAATTTTAATAAGATTGCCTCTCCATTATCAATAACTTTCTTATAATCTTCACCGTTTTCTGATTTGCTTAACTCTAAATGCAATTCGGCCCTATAAGTATCAATCAAAGTTTTTGAGTAATCATCTGCATCATTTAATATTGATTCTAAAGATTCCATATCCTTATCATCATAAATGCTGACAGATAAGTTATGGCAATAGTCACAAACTTTTTTAAGTTGCTTTAAATCCTCATCCAGCTCTATATTATTTTCAACTATGCCTAAAATCCTTCTTGAAGTAAAATATGATCCTTGCTTGATTTTACTTTCCAATGCAATTTTTAAAATGGAACTATCAATATCAACAAAATAATTCAAAAATCTTGAATTAGGATTTAATTGTAGAGCATAATAATCTTCAAAAATTTCATCTAGAAGTGAAAACTCATTGTTATTCAATAATAGAGAAAGATCATAATTATTAGATTCAATGGTTTTATGCAATTCCTCTTTAACAATAACACCTAACATCTTAAGTTTTTCAAGGGTGATTTTCAATGTGGGAATCCTTATATTGAGATTAACCTGCTTTATTTTTTCATAAGTCTTAATCATTTCCCCTTGATTAAAGAAATTAAGATATATACTTGTATAATCTTCAAATGGATGGTTTAAATCTTCTACCAATGAATTGTGTGAAGCTTGGTCATCCATTTCTGGAACATAAATCCAATCATCTCCAAATTCAACACGATAAAAATGTTCTAGACCGCCTGCAACAGGGAATTGCCTACCTTCAAAATCCAAAAAGCGCTTTTCTTTAAACCATTCTGTTTTATAAGTCAAATAATTTTCTCCCCAACGCAAATAAAGGGTATCAGCTTTTTCAAAAGGATAAGTGTAATACTTGTCATATAACTCAGAAATGACAGTGGAAAATCCTCTGCTTTCAATCTCATCAAAGTAATTGAAAACCAAATCCTTATGTTCAGCAAACTCCTCCAATGGCAAATATTTTGAAGATAAAAAATTAGGTACAAGTATTTCTAAAAACACTCTCATATGCTTTAAATGTTCCTCTCGACCGTCTTCAACATTTGGAATTGGGTCTAAAATAAAAAATTCAACTTGCAATCCACATGATTTTGCAGCTATTGACTGCGCAGGATGGATGACTGTGGTTGATGTGTCCACATAACGGGCAAGTGGGTTTCTGTAATGATTTGTATTTTCAAAACAAACCAAATCTCTATTTTCAGGTACCACTTCAGGATTTTGATCTATTAAGTCACGTAATTTATGCCAATTGTCTCTAGTTATGAATAAATCAATATCATCATCCCAAGGGAGAAATCTTCCACACCTTAAAGCACCTAATGCTGCCCCTCCAGATAAATAATATTCAATATCGTGACTTTCACAAATATCGTCTATTTCAACTAATAAATCAAATAAACCCATTTGCACATCATTCATTTATACAGCCTCAATATAGTTAATAAGTTATTTTCAAAACCTGTTATACAATTTTGAAATTATTCTAATTTACATATTTAAAAAAGAT
>JAEEWY010000128.1 GCA_016291275.1 Methanobrevibacter sp.
CATCAAGGGCCATGAATTCGTCTTCATTCAATTTGTCCTTAAACTCTCTTTCCAAAATCTTGTAATGCTTTTCAGGGATGTCTACATATAATGTGTCTCCCTCTTCAAAGTCCTTTCCAGCTACAGCATCATTGATAGCCATAGCAACCCTTTGACCTCTTGAAATTGCAGTCAAGGTTTCGCCCTTATCTTCCATACTGGCAATTGTACCTACATAGTCTCCATTTGCACTCATTAAAGCATATCCTTGCTTAACGGTTCCTGCTTCAACTTCAATACCGCAAATGGCAGGTTTGCTTTGCCTGAATATGAGTTTTGGAAGAATCATGAACTTAGCAGGTTTGATGATTGCATCAAGCCATTGCTTTTTCTGAGCTTCTTTTCTCTCTTGGACCCAAGCTTCATAATCTTCAGTGATCTGATAGATTACATCACCTTGGAAGAGCTTAACGCCAGAATTATTTAAATCGTCAAGAGCCTTTGGATGTACCTTTACATTAAATGCAATGATTACACCATGCTCGATGTTTTCGTCCTTAGCAATGGATGCATCGATTACATCCCTTTTGTTTACATCACCGATTTCTGCAGACCTAATTGGAATTTCCATTTCCTTAAGCAAGTGAACAACCGCTTCAAGGGAACCTAAAGTGTCTGCCTTAACGAATAAACCTTCATCATCAGTATCAACGGTAATGTCCTCCAATTCCTTTAACAATTCCGCTTCAACGTCCTCATCCTCATTCAATACTCTAAGAGGAGAGCCTGAAACGACATCATCAAGATTTGGAGCAGCTATCTTGATACCTGCTGCTGCAACAACCTCATCAACCTTTTTGAATTTCTTCTTGGAATCTCTCATCTCTTCAAGAGGGAGAGGCCTTAAGATAGATCTGATTTTGGTTTTCACAACATTGTTTGCATCCATTAAAGCAATTTCATCACCATCACGGAGCACACCATCATAGATAATGCTATCAACGGTCACTCCAAGACCGGTTTCTTCCTTTACTTCCAATACAGTTCCTTTAGCAGGAGCGTCTTCATGGATTTCCAATTGTTCAGTCAAGTATTCCTGAGCAAGACCAAGCAACATTGCAATAAGCTCAATGATACCTTCACCTGATTTTGCACAGATTGGAATGATTGTAATTTGGCTTGCAAAGTCAGTGACTCTGTCGAATCTTTCAGACTGGAATCCTTCCTCATGCAATTTTCCAATGAGCTCGTAGATTTTCAAGTCCAAATCGGTTTGAACTCTTGGAGCTTGCTCTTTAAAGCTTTCCATAAAGGAAGCGCCTTCATGGATATCCCATCCAAAGATTCTGTCAATCTTATTTGCTACAACGATAAATGGAGTCTTATACATTTTCAAAATATTGATTGCCTCATAGGTTTGAGGCTTGAAACCTTCGTTTATGTCAACAATTAAAATAGCCAAATCCGCTAAAGCTCCACCACGTTTACGAAGTGATGTAAATGCAGCATGCCCAGGAGTGTCTACAAAAAACAATCCAGGAATTGTATCCTTAATTGATAATCTAGCTATAAAATCGCCACATATTTCATTAATTGTATCTATTGGTATTTCAGTAGCTCCGATGTGCTGGGTAATTCCTCCAGCTTCCCTATCAGCTACAGTACTTCCTCTGATATAATCCAAAAGGGTAGTTTTACCATGGTCTACATGACCTAAAACAGATACAATTGGGGATCTAATCTTCATATAACTCCACTCACAACTAAATAATTCAATAATTCAATAAATTTAAACAATAATAATTTTAATTCGATTATAGACAACGAATTGATTTTTTAAGAAATCTGAATCTATTCGTAAATCCAAGCGTTATCAGACATGGAATAATCACAAATTTCTTCTTCATCGAAGAAAAGAGCAATTTCTCTTTTAGCAGATTCAGGTGCATCAGATGCGTGGATAATGTTTCTTCCAGTATCCATACCGAAATCTCCTCTAATGGTTCCAACATCTGCTTCTTTAGGATTGGTTGCTCCTACCATTTTTCTGATTACAGAAATAGCATCGTCTCCTTCAATAACCATGGTTAAAGCTGGAGCGGAAGTGATGTATTCCACTAAACCGTTGAAAAATGGTTTTTCAGAGTGTTCTCCATAATGTTCTTTTGCTAAATCTTCATCGATTTGTCTTAATTTCATAGCTACGATTTTAAGACCTTTAGCTTCAAAACGGCTTAAAACTTGACCCATTAAACGTCTAGATACCGCATCAGGTTTCATCATTACAAAGCTTCTTTCAATCATTGTTTAACCCATTTAACTTTTCTTGGTACTCTACCAAGTTTGATCATATTTTTTTCACATTTACTACTACAGAAGAAATAGATGGATCCGTCTTTCTTAACGTACATTTTACCGGTACCTTCTTCTATTTCTTTACCACAGAATGAACAAGTTCTCATGTTAAAACACCTTCTTTAAGTAAGATAAGCTCATAATAACCTAAGTTATTAAGGAGTTCTGATCTCCTTAGCTTCTCTGATTGTGTCGAGTAACATTAAAATATCGCCTTCACGTACAGGGCCCATGATATTTCTTGTTAAAATTCTTCCTTTGTCTCTTCCATCGAGAATTCTGCATTTTACTTGCATGATTTCTCCAGTCATACCAGTTCTGTTTAGAACTTCAATAACTTCTGCTGGACTTCCTTCTTCCATATTATCACCTATTAATTATTTTGAAGATATGTATCTTCTAAGGCGCAATACTTATTCTTTAAGTTCTGCAACTTTTTCAACAACTTCTGCTACTAAGTCAGCAGCATCTCCAGCATCTACAATACAAGCGGAAGCAGTTCCAACACTTAAACCAGCAGCTGCACCAACTTTGTCTTTGGTTGCTAAGTATACGTAAGGAATTTCTTTTTCTTCAGCGAGAACAGGAATGTGAGCAACGATTTCAGCAGGGTCAACATCTTCAGCGATAACGACTAAAGCTGCGTTTCCTCTTTCGATAAATTTAGTTACTTCGTTAGTTCCTTTTGCTACTTTACCAGTATTTTGTGCTACTTCTAAAGCTTCTTCTGCTTTGTTAGCGATTTCTTCAGGTGTGTCAAATTTTACATAAATGTTTGCCATATAATTTACCTCCTTTTTCATCTGGCTTTTTGCCATCCATCGGCAAAATAATTACTATAAAAATCAGTAAAATAATCAAATATTAATAAAATAATCAATTTTTCCATCAATTATAGATAAAACCTTTTAAATATGATACATAAGATTAAATCAATTTGAAATCTCTTTAAATATAATATCATAATAAAAAGTTAGCTTATAGAAGCTAAAAAATATTCAATTATAATTACAGATTTAAAGTTTTAATCTATAACTCTAAATATTATATCCACATCACTAAATAATAAAGCCTAAAATAAAAGTAAAAAGTTTTTATTCTAGTTTAATATTTTCAATGAATATTATTAGTTTTTAGTAAAATCAGCTAATAATATAAAATTTTTCAATTTAGTATTAATGAAATAAATTCTAGAGAACTAGACATAATAAAATATATTATTTATAGTATATAAATGTTATTAGAAAAATAGGTTTTAAAAGAAAAATAACTAGCAATTTAAGCCAATTATTTAATGATACTTAAAAAAAATAAAAATAAAGAGTTCGTAAAAAGGCGTAAGAAAAAGATAAAAGTAAAAATTACTTAAATCTAGATCCAAATCCGAAAATACTAAACAGCAATCTTATTTGATTGCTAATTTAATGTCTTCAGCTTTTACAGTTTTTCTACCTGCGTGGCGTGCAAAGTTAACTGCTTTTTGAGCAATTTCGTTTCCGTATTCTTCGATTGCTTCAGCTAATTCAGCTTTAGCTGCATCAGCTACTCTTTCAGCACCAGCATTTTTTAATATTCTTCCGATAGGAGCGATTGGTAATTCCATATTTAACACCTCAAATTTCTATAATAGTAATTGTATATTTTTTAATATATAAATATATCGATAAAAATGCTTAAAATTCAAAATCATTTACATATTTCTAGTAAAAATTTATAAAAAATATTAATTATTTTTCAATTCAAATCTTAACAAAAAATATAAAAATAATCCAAAATTCATTAAAAAATATTATACAAATAAGAAAAACAATAAAAAATATTGAAAAAATCAAAGATTAAAAGAAAAATATTGAAAAAATCAAAAAAATATCTGATTTAAACAGAGTTAAGAATTTAAAAAAATAATAAGAAAATGAAAAAAAATAATAAGAAAAATAGAAAATTAATCAATTCTCTATCATTATCAGCTTGCCCGTATTGGAATCCTTATAGACCTTTCCCAATTCAGCATACCCTTCTCCGGAACTTGAGCTTACATCAGGAGTCTCATTCAACTGCTTGCCTGGATCTATTTCAGTAACCTACTACGTGGCATTGAT